>JAPOON010000719.1 GCA_026713405.1 Gammaproteobacteria bacterium | reverse complement strand
TGCCCGATATTCTCGCTCCTCGCGCCTTGTCAGACGGGCGCATCGGCGCTCTCGGTGCTTCGCCGCACTTTTGCCACGGGCTGCTAGGCTGCGGGCACGCCTCATGACTTGCCGCTGACCCCGGCGGAGCTGAAGCTGGCCATGTCGCGCATTATCGCGGCTGCGGACTGCACCAGCGGCCAGGCGAGCAGGGCGCCGGTGCCTTCGCCGAGCCTCAGGTTCAGGTCGAGCAATGGCTCGGCGCCCATCGCCTCGAGCACGGCGGTATGCCCCGGTTCAGCGGAGCGGTGCGCGAACACCAGGTGGCGTTCCACCTCGGGCGTCATGCGCAAGGCCGCCAGTGCCGAGACCGTCGCGATGAAACCGTCCACCAGCACCAGCTTGCCTGCCCCGGCGGCCCCCATCATGGCGCCGGCCAGCATGACGGTTTCGAAGCCGCCGTATTCGCGCAGGGCGACCTCCGGTTCGAGTTCCCCGGGTGTTCGGTCGGCCGCGGCTTCAAGGATGCGCCGCTTCCTGGCAAGCCCGTCGTCGTCCAGGCCCGTGCCGCGGCCCGTGAGGCGGCCCACCGGCAAACCGAGCAGCTTGGCGGCCACGAGGCTGGCCGATGAGGTATTGCCGATGCCCATCTCGCCGAAGCAGGCCGCTTCGTGGGCCGGTTCGCCGCCGATGGCGCGGCCCTCCCGCAACGCGCGGCGGCATTGGGCCGCGGACATGGCCGGCCGTTCGGCCGAGTTGTCGGTGCCGTTGCCGATACGGATGGAAGCAAGACCGGGCTCCTCGAAGGCCGGGCCTCTGACGCCGGCGTCGACAAGGGCGAATTCCACGCCGAGCGTCCTGGCCATGACGTTGGCGGCGGCGCCTCCGGCCAGAAAGTTCTGCAGCATCTGCCGGGTCACTTCTTGTGGAAAGGCAGATACGCCGGCTTGCGCGATGCCATGGTCGGCGGCGAATACGGTAAGCCTGCAGCGTTCAGCGGTGGGTTCGAGAGTCTGCTGCACCTGCGCGATCTGCGCAGCCAGTGCTTCCAGCCTGCCCAGGGCGCCGAGCGGCTTGGTCTTGCCGTCGATGGCGGCCTGGACCGCACGGAGGAAGGCCGATGTTTCAGCGGAAGTCTTCTGGTCTTCGCTGATTGTGAAAGAACTGCCTTCAGACATTGTCGCAACTCCGCCGTCGAAAGCCGGCTGGCAGACCCGGCGAACACTAGCGACTTTGTTGCACGGCACGCAAGCGCCGGGCCGGTTTGACTGGCGGTTCGCTCCACACCATGATGCCGCGCTGGCCCGGCGGGCGGACAATCCTGTCTCTATATTGCGTTGGCGTTTCCACGCCCACGGAGGACTTTTGCGATTTTCCGCCATGCGGGCCGACGGGAAGGCCGAAGTCGATCAGGCTGCGGCGGGTACAGGAGGAACCGGGTTCATGGAAGGTCGTATCCACTTTACGGTGATGCAGTCGGTGGCGCTCACGGCGGTGCTGCTGCTGGCGTTCGCTGCATCCCTCGGCATGGCTTTCAATGTCGATGCGGTCGTCCTGTCGTTTTCAGCCACCAACTTCCAGGCGGGGCTGGTCGCAACCACGGAATTGAGCGGCATCGCCGCCGGCAACCTGCTGCTCGGCAGGCTGGCTTCGCGACTGAACCCGCACCGGGTGTATTTGCTGGGTGCGCTGGCCATCGCCGGATTCAACCTGTTGTCGCTGTTCACGGGTTCGGTGTGGGAACTGCTGGCGCTGCGCGCTCCGGCCGGTTTCGCGCTGGGGGCGGTGCTGTCTACGGTGATGGCTACCGCCGCCCGGTCGGCCACTCCGGAATTGACCTTCGGCGTCATCAATTCCCTGGTGGGCGTCATGGGCCTGGCCCTTGCTTTCGTGTTGCCCCGGGCATTGCACGCGCATCTGCTGGCAAATGAAGTTTCACCCTCGTTTCTGGACTGGAACGAGCTGGATGGCCTGTACGCCGTGTACATTCTCTGTGCGCTGCTTGCGCTCGCGTTCATTCGGGGCACCCCGGTGCCGAAACCGCTGCCGCCTGCCGATCCCGCCGCGGGGTCCCCTTCGAAGGGGGTCGGCTGGCTTGCCCTGGTGGGGCTTGGCGTCATGTTCTTCGGCCACGGAACGCTGGCGCTCTTCCTGGTCAGGGTGGGGCGCGCCGTTCCCCTCGAGGCGGAGATGATCGGCTATGTCCTGATGACCGGGGCACTGGTCGGCATCGCCTGCCCGCTACTGGCCGGTTGGGTCGGCAGCCGCATGGCGCCGGGGCTGCCCATTGCCGTCATCGTCGCGATTCTGCTGGTTACCGGCGTGTCGCTGTCCAACATCGGTACCGTGCCGGCGTTCTTCATCGCCACACCCTTGTTCGCGGCCCTGCCCACCGCGGTGATGCCGATCATGCTCGGCGTTCTGTCGCGGTTCGATCCGTCGGGCGGGCTCGCGGCATCCCATCCGGCATTCATCATGATCGCCGGTGCCATCGCGCCCTTTGCCGGTGGCTTTATCAGCGATGCATCGGGCAGCTTCGCGGCGAACGGCTGGTTTGCCGCCGCCTGCATTTTCGTCGGCGCGCTGCTTTGCAGGCCGGTCATGAGCCAGGCGCGGCGATAGGGCGCAACCCGGCCCGCGCCGGTCAGAACCTGGAGATGCTCTCCGGCGGCCACTCGCTGCAGCCGAGCGCCTCGTACTCGGCGCCGTCGAACAGGCCCGTATCCCGGAACGTACGCACATAGGTGGCGCAGTGGACGGACTTGTCGCCGAAGTCCGCATCGGCGACCAATTCCGCCTTCAGCGTCTCGTAGGTCACCACCTCGTCGTCCATGCGGATGCCGCCGTCGGTGGGCGTGTCGAGAATGATCTGGGTCATGCCGTCCTGCCCCCAGGCGAGCCAGGGCGTCTCGGCGCCGTCGCGGCCCGCGCCCGGGTTGCCGGTATAGGCGAACTCGGCCCAGTAGGACATCACGCTGTCCGACAGCCGCCACTGGTTCTCGTCGTCGGGGTAAACGTAGCCGAGGCCGAGCCCGTTGAACTCGCCGAATACGAAGCCGATCTCGATGGCGTGGGCCGCGCCCAGGGCGACGCTCAGGTCGTAGCCCAGGATGCTCGGCTCCTCGTCCCAGTCGAACCGGTAGGCGTAGACGTCCGGGTTGCCGGATGCGGTCATGGATTCGGCAAGCTGGTCGACGCCCCGCGCTTTCCAGGCCCGCCCGCCGTAGTGGGCGAGCGAGCGGTAGGTCTGTTCGTCCTTCAGAGAGAAGAAAATGCCGAAGGTACTGTCGACATATCTGGGGTCTCTGGTCATGAACAGGGTCGGCTCGTCGCGGTTGGTGCCTAGGATGACGGGAACCTGGTTATGATTGCCTGCACTGGAGAAAATCTCGTCGGTGGGCAGGTTTGGCAGCACGTGGCCGTCGCCGAAATTGTCGGGCATGTCGAACATGCCGAAGGGGCCGCCGTCGACTGCGGCGAATATGTCGCCGGGAGACTTGCCGTGCAGGTAATCGCGTGTTGCGGCGTTGTCCATGGTTTCCTGGTGCCGCCGGGCGCCGCGAGTATCATCGGCAAGGCCATCGGCGACCAGCAGATGGTTGACGATTTCCGGGCCGCTGAACTCGTGTCCTCCTTCGTCGCTGAAGTTGCGGCCCCGAACGGGATCGGCCGCCTCGAAACCGCCGCTCTGCACGACGGCGCGGTGAAACAGCCCGGCGGCCAGGGGAGAAGCCATCATCGCCAGGGTGTTGAAGGCGCCTGCGGACTCACCGAATACGGTAACGCGGTTGGGGTCGCCGCCGAACGCGGCGATGTTGTCACGGGTCCATTCGAGGGCCCGCACCAGGTCGAGCGTGCCGTAGTTGCCCGAATCGTCTGTGGGATTGCCAGTTTGCAGCGCGGGGTGGTTGAACCATCCGAAGACACCGAGGCGGTAGTTGGTGGTGACCACCACCAGGTTGTGCGCCGCGGCGAGCTTGGCGCCGATGAAGCTGCCGGCGTGGCCGATGGTATTGCCGCCGCCGTGGATCCAGAACATGACCGGCAGGTCGCGGGCATTCGGCGGCGACCAGATGTTGAGGTAGAGGCAGTCCTCGCTGCCGATCACCGAAGGTTCACCGCCAAGATCTCCGCCGCTGAGAATGGTTTCGAACTGGGGGCACATGGGCCCTGCGGCCAGGGCCTCGATCACTTCGCTGTTCCGGGCCGGCGGCCGGGGCGCCTTCCAGCGCAACTCACCGACCGGCGGCGCGGCGAAGGGCACGCCCATCCAGGCGCGGGCGCCGAAATCGTCGATGAAGCCGACCACCTCGCCGCCTTCGGTGTACCTCAGGGTGGTGTCGTTCCGTTCCGGGGGCGCCTCGGGTTCGGGCAGGTTGGCGATGTAGAGGAAGCCGCCGGCAACGACGGCGACCGCGATCACGATCAGGATGATGGATGCTTTTCTCATGGTGCCTCTCGTGTAATTCAGGGCCCCGGGTTGGGATGCGTGAGGAAAGAGGGGCGCAGTTTAAGGGCCCGGGCAGGGTAGTGCGAGCGTCGGCATGGCAAGGGAGGGCACGCATGTGCTGCGCCTGTGCGGTGCGCGCTGATGCCGTCTCGTTGCTTGGATTGCAGGTGCTCAGTCAACCGCGGGCACGATCAAGTCGGCGACCTCTCCTTCGACGTGCAGCGGTGCCCCGGTGACCTCCTGCAGGTCATCAAGGGAGATTTCCGGGAGCTTTTCGCGCAGGAGGAACCGGCCGTCGACTATGTCTATCACGGCCAGCGAAGTGTAGACGCACATCACGCAGCCAACGCCCGTCAACGGAAAGGTGCAGCGCTCAACGAGTTTTGGTTTTCCATCCCTGGTCACGTGATCGGTGACCACCGCGACCCGTTTGGCGCCATGCACGAGATCCATGGCGCCGCCCACGGCGGGCACGCCCCGGGCGCCGAGGCGCCAATTGGCAAGATCGCCGTTCTGGGCCAACTGGTAGGCGCCCAGCACGGCCAGGTCGAGATGGCCGCCGCGCACCATCGCGAAGCTGACCGCATGATCGCAGAAAGAAGCGCCGGGGTTCAGGGTGATCGCTTTCTTGCCCGCATTGACAAGGTCCCAGTCCTCTTCCCCTTGATCCGGCGCCCGGCCGAAACCCAGGATGCCGTTCTCGGAGTGATAGGTAACGTGGCGGCCCTCGGGCTGGAACCTGGCGATTTGTTCGGGGAAGCCGATGCCGAGATTCACGTAGGCGCCATCCTCGATATCCTGTGCCGCGCGCCAGGCGATCTGGGCGTTGGAGAGCTTTGCGCGGATCATCAGTAGACCACCCCTGCGCGCACCAGCGCTTCTTCCTGTTGCGGTTCGGCGACTTCCACGACCCCGTCGACGAAAATGCCCGGAGTGACGACGGCTTCGGGATCGATGGCGCCGGGCGACGTCAATTCGCTCACCTGTGCGACCGTGCGCTTTGCAGCCATCGCCATCAGCGGACTGAAATTGCGGGCTGCCAGGCGATAGGTCAGGTTGCCGAAGGTGTCGCCGCGATGCCCCTTGATAATCGCATGGTCGGCCTTGAGCCACTGCTCGCGCACATACATCCTGCCGTCGAACTCCTCGACCGGTTTGCCCGCGGCGAGTTCGGTGCCATAAGAGGTTGGCGTGTAGAAAGCCGGTATGCCGGCGCCCGCGGCGCGAATGCGCTCTGCCAGCGTGCCCTGGGGAACCAGTTCCAGGTCGATCGCCCCTGCGCGGTACGTTTCGATGAAGACATCGGCATTCGATGAGCGCGGAAACGAGCAGATCATTTTTGCGACCATGCCGGCGCGGATCAACGCTGCAATTCCAATGCTGCCGTTTCCGGCGTTGTTGTTGATGACGGTCAGGGCCCCGGGCGCGCCGGTTTTACGAAAACGGTCGATCAGCGCATGGATCAATTCAAGCGGCGCGCCGGCGCCGCCGAAACCGCCGATCATCAAAATGGCGCCGTCGGGAATGTCCGCGACAGCTTCAGCCAGTGAACCCAGTGTCTTGTCGATGAGCCGTGACCGTCAGTTGAGAAGGCCGCCGAGCGGTTTTATTCGCGGCGTCGATGCCCTGTTCGGAGATCGCCGCGCAAGCCGCCCGAAGCACCCGCGCACGAGTAGCGCCGCCGCTGGGCGGCGAGACCTAGTGCCCGCTCCCGGCGTTCGTCAATGATCAAGAGAACTTGATGCATACAGGGCCTTAGCATAGCGAAAGAAATCGACCGTGACATGAGATCACGATTGAAATTTGATCGGTTTGAGCAACCACCGCAACAACGTCCTGGAATACGCCCGCCGGGTGGAGTTCCTGTACTGTTTCAATCCCGGTGTTGTCCCTTTACGTCCGCACACACGCTTGTACAAAATAGATGCGTGTTATAGTATTCGCCGCCGCTTTTGCGCACTGTCGGGTGGCGGATAGTCCAGTGAACCGCTTGGTTCGCTGGCCGCTTGATTGCGAACAACCATGGGGAGAATCCATTGAAAACCAATTCTATTGGCAGCGTTTCCGCTACTTTTTGCTTGTTCACGGCCCTGGTGCTGGGCCCGCAAACGTCGGCGGTTGCCGAGGTGGACGATGTCGAGGCCCGCTACGGAGTCCTTGAAGAGGTGGTCAGCACCGCCCGCAAGCGGGAGGAACCGCTGCAGGAGACGCCGGTGGCGGTTTCCGTAATTACCGCAGAGCAGCTCGACCTCACCTTCGCGGCGAACCTTGCCGCCATGCCCTTCCCGGCCCCGAACGTCACCATCAACAACGGCATCCTGAGCAGCGTGCTGGCCGCCTCCGTGCGCGGCTACGCCCTGGTGGAAGTGGATTCCACCCTCGACCCGCCGGTGGCCATCATGGTCGATGGCATCTACTACACCCGCCCGGTGATGAACAACCTCGACATGTTCGATGTGGAGCAGCTCGAGGTGCTGCGCGGGCCCCAGGGCACCCTGTTCGGCAGGAACACCGCCTCCGGGGCGATTCAGCTGCGCACCAGGCGGCCCACCGACGAGTTCGAGATGTCGGGCAAGGTCACGGTGGGCAACTACGGCCGCACCGACGTGCGCGCCGCCATCAACCTGCCGCTCGTGGAGGGCAAGGTGAATGCGCGCCTGGCGGGCTATTCGCTGAACTCGGACGGTTTCTACAAGAGCGCGGTAACCGCCAACGATTCCGCGCGCGATATCGGCAAGGACGACAAGCTCACGTTGCGACCGTCGATCCAATTCATCCTGAGCGACGCCATGGACCTCACCTTCATCGGCGAGTGGCACCAGGACAAGTCGCACGTGCGGCCGCAGAAGAACTATTCCGGCCCGAACCGCTCGCTTTGCAGCAACCACGGCTACTGCGGCGTTCCCTTCGGCGAGGCCGACAAGCACGACGATTTCGATGCCGATGTCATCGAACCCGGCTTCGTGGACATCGACATCTTCTCCGTCACCAAGGAGTTCAACTGGGAACTCGACCGGGGCACCTTTACCTGGCTCAGCAACTTCCGCGATACCGACGAGACCTGGGTATACGATGCGGACGGCGTGGGCGCCTACGACATGTTCCTGGTGGACCGGCGCCAGCCGCACCAGCAGTACTCCACCGAGCTGCGCTTCGCCTCGACGGCCTTTGACCGCTTCGACTTCATCGCCGGCGTGTTCTACCTGCACCAGGAGTACGACCTCGAACGGCGCACCGGCATCGGCTCCGACCGGCTCTCGCCCCCCAATCCCAACGCTTTCGTGATTCCCCTGTACAGCATTACCGGCCAGGAGCACGATGCCTGGTCAGTGTTCGGCGAGGTGAACTACGACATCACCGACCAGTTGACGGTGACCGTGGGCGGGCGCTACACCGACGAGAAGAAAGACTTCTACCAGCAGACCTTCGCCGTGTACCCCAACACGGGCCCGCGGCAGGACTACTCCCGCTCCTGGGAGGATGCGGGCCCGAAATTCGGGTTGCGCTACCAGATCACCCCGGATGTCATGACCTACGCCACCTACCAGCGGGGCTTCAAGAGCGGCGGATTCAACGGCCGCTGCGGCCAGGCGGCCACCTGCAACCGGAGTTTTGACCCGGAGAAGGTGGATGGCTACGAGCTCGGCTTCAAGGCCGACCTGGCCGACAACCGGGTGCGCACCAACGTGGCGCTGTTCCTGACCCAGATCAAGGGCCTGCAGCGCACGCGCCTCGTACCCCTGCCGCCGGGCGCCACCAATCCCCAGGAGACGGTGACCGACAACGCCGCCAAGGCGGAGATGAAGGGCATCGAACTGGAGGTTTCCGCCTGGTTGACGCCTTCCTTCCGGCTCGACGTGATGGCAGGCATTCTCGACACGAAATACAAGAAGTTCTGTGCCGACATCAACGGCGCGCAGCTCTACGACACGCCCCCCACCTCCGACTGCGGCGGGGATGTCGTGCTCGCCATCGAGTATCCCGACGGCCCGGATGCCTACATTGTCGACGAGGACAACTCCCGTTTCGACATCCAGCTTGCGCCCAAATTCAACGCTGCGGTCACCGGCACCTATACCCACAGCCTGGCCAACGGCGGGGTAGTGGTGCTGAATGCCTCCTACAGCTACGTCGACGATCTGTTCACGGATCACCTGGAACTCAGCCACCGCACTTCCGTGGAACTGCTGAATGCCAGCATCAACTACGAGTCGCCCGGCGACCGGTATCGCCTAAGCGTCTTCGGCATCAACATGACCGATGAGATCTACGTGGTTTCACGCACCATCGTGCCGCCGCTGTTCGATTACCGGAACGTCAGCCCGCCGCGCATGTGGGGCGTCGAGGTGGCCTGGAACCTGTAACGGCGCACGCGGCGCCCGGCCGGGCGCAAATGCCTTTCATTCGGGGCCGGCAGGCAACTGCCGGCCCCTTTTTGTCAGGGATTCACCGCTGTGGTACAAGCGGTGCGCTGACTCTTCAGGAGCATTGAGTGGGCCCGCTGGAGCATATCCGGGTTCTTGACCTCACCCACGCCAGGGCAGGGCCCTCGGCCGTGCGCCTGCTTGCCGATTGGGGCGCAGACGTCGTCAAGATCGAGATGCCGTCCGGTGCGGGGCCGCGGGGCCAGAGTATCGGCGGCAACCGGCACGGCCCCGACGAACAGAACCTGCACCGCAACAAGCGCAGCCTCACCCTCGACCTGAAGAACCCGCGGGGCCACGCACTGTTCATGCGACTGGCCGAAGGCGCCGACGTGGTGGTTGAGAATTTCAAGGCGGATGTGAAGCACCGGCTCGGGGTCGATTACCAGTCGGTCAAGGCCGTCAATCCCGCCATCGTCTACGCCAGCATTTCCGGGTTCGGCCAGAGTGGCCCCTACAGCAGCCGTGCCGGAGTGGATCAGATCGTGCAGGGCTTGAGCGGGTTGATGTCGATCACCGGCCCGCCGGACACCGGGCCCTGGCGCGTCGGCATCGCCATCAGCGACACGTCCGCGGGCATGTTCCTGGGCCAGGGGATTCTGCTCGCGCTTCTGCACCGGGAGCGCACCGGGGAAGGGCAGTGGGTGCACACTTCGCTCTTCGAGGCCATGCTGAACAAGCTCGACTTCCAGGCAGCGCGTTACACGATGAACGGCGAAGTGCCCCAACAGCAGGGCAACGACCACCCTTACATGATTCCCATGGGCGCCTTTCGCTGCAAGGACGGCCTGGTGAATATCGCGGCATCCGGTGGACGGCTGTGGAAGCGGTTTTGCGAGGCGCTGGACGCCGGGGAACTTTTGCAGAGGCCCGAATACGCGAATCCCCGGGACCGCGATGAACGCAAGAAGGCCCTCAACGCGGAAATCGAAGCGGTGACGGCGCATTTCACTACCGCGGAACTGGTGCGAAAGCTGAACGACGTCGGTGTTCCTTGCGGGCCGATCAACGATATCGGGCAGGCGTTCGAGGACGAACACGCGCAGCACCTTGGCATGGCCAAACCGGCGCCGCATCCCGAGTTGGGGGATGTGAACCTGCTTCGTTCGCCGATAAACCTGAGCGCCTTTCCGCAGGCGGACCAGTTCGAAAAGGCGGCGCCCGACCCAGGGGCCGACTCCGATGCCATTCTCGATGAACTGGGGTATGGGCGGCACGAGATCGAGGCGTTGCGCGCCGACGGTGTGATTTAGTGGCACCGGAGAAGCTCTCCAATTCCGAGCGCGTGGGTTACGGGATAGCCGATTTCGGCATCAACCTGTACTTCATCTCCGCGATGACCTACCTGCTGTACTTCTATACCGACGTGTTCGGCCTCAGCGCCGCCGCCGCCGCGGGCGTGATGGGCGTGGCCCGGCTGGTCGATGCGGTCACCGACCCGATGATGGGCGGCATCGCCGAGCGCACGCGCAGCCGTTGGGGGCGGCTGCGCCCCTACCTGCTCTTCGGCGCGCTGCCGCTCGCCGCCCTTGCGGTTCTTACCTTCACGGTGCCGGTCCTCGACTACCTGGGCAAGCTGTGGTGGGCCTACATCACCTATACCGCGTTCGGCATTGCCTACACGGTGGTATCGATTCCGTACTCGGCCCTGACCGCCTCGCTCACCTCCGACCACGACGAACGCACGGTGCTCTCGACGATTCGCATGGCCTGTGCGTTCGGGGGCGGCCTGGTTGTATCGGGCATCACCTGGGACCTGGTCGGCTGGTTCGACAGCGAAGCCGAGGGCTACCGGTGGTCGATGCTGCTCTACGCCGTAGCGGCGACCGCGTTGCTGTGGATCACGTTCGCCATGACCAGGGAACGCATTCAGCCGCCGCCGGAGCAGAAGCTGAAAATCGCCGACAGCGCCAGGGCGGTGTTTTTCAACCCGCCGCTGATCGTGGTGATCGTGATGTTCACCGGCGGCATGCTTTCGTTCACGGTGCGCCAGGCAATCGCTCCCTACTTCTTCAAGTACAACCTGGAGCGGCCGGACCTGGTGGGAACCTGGTTCCAGGTTACGTTGTCGATCATGTTTCTCGGCTTGCTGGTAACGCCGATGCTGGCGCGCCGTTACGGCAAGGCGGGCGGCATTCTCATCGGTGCGCTGGTGACGATCGTGGCTGCGGCGGGGAAGTACTTTACGCCCTATTTCCAGAACACGCCGATCCTCTTCTTGTGGTTCCTCCTGGCGCTCGC
>JAPOON010000718.1 GCA_026713405.1 Gammaproteobacteria bacterium | reverse complement strand
CGAGAACATGGCGGCGGCAGCGCGGGCTCACGCGGTCGAGTGGGGCAAGGATACGGCAGAGCGCACCATGATCGCCTACGGCGGCGCGGCGCCGCTGCATGCCTGCCGGCTGGCCACGAAACTGAAAATCGACCGCATCGTCGTCCCCCGGGGCGCGGCGGTGGGTTCGGCACTGGGTTTTCTGCTGGCGCCGGTGAGCTTCGAGGTGGTGCGCAGCCGTTACATGACCCTGGCGGCCCTCGACGATGATTGGCTCGTGCGCCTGCTGGGCGAGATGCGGCAGGAAGCAGCCGCGGTGGTGAACAGCGCAACCTCCGAACCGCTCGAAGAGACGGCCCGGGCCTACATGCGGTACGTGGGCCAGGGGTTCGAGATCGCCGTGGACGTGCCGGCGCCCGACAGAACCCGGGTATCGAACGGGGCTGGCGATGTCGGGTCGCGACTGGCATCGGCCTTCGAGGACGCTTACCGCACCCTGTATGGCAGAACGATTCCCGGCGCCGACGTGGAGATACTCAGTTGGACGCTGGCGCTGTCTACTCGGAAACTGGATCCGAAGCGGCCGGGGCAACCTTCACGAAAGCGTGCAGCGCAACCGGAATGCCGGGTCAGCCTGTTCGATCCGGTGCGCGGCGCACCGCTGGAGGCAGCGCTGTATCGCCGGGAGTCCCTGGCGCCGGGCGATGCCTGCGCGGGCCCCGCGCTGATCGTCGAAAGCCAGACCACCACGGTGATCACCGAAGACTTCAGCGGCAGCGTCGACGGCCACGGGCATCTCTGCCTGGAGCGCAACTCCCATGCGGGTTGAAGGTCACGAGGCGTTCGCGGGCGCACGTCGGCGTGCCTGCCGGTCACGGCTCAGGCTCCGCGGGGAGCAACCCGATGCCGGGTGACGGGAACCCGATCCGCACCCAACTGGTCTGGAACCGGTTGCTGGCCATCGTGGAGGAACAGGCGCAGACCCTGATGCGCACCGCGTTCTCGACGGTGGTCCGGGAGGCCGGCGACCTCTCGGCCGGCGTCTTCGACACCCGCGGTGCGATGCTCGCCCAGGCCGTCACGGGGACGCCGGGGCACGTCAATGCGATGGCCGCATCGGTTGGCAAGTTTCTCGCGAAGTACCCGCTTGCCGAACTCGCGCCGGGCGATGTGCTGTTGACCAACGATCCCTGGGACGCAACCGGCCACCTCAACGACTTCACGGTGGTCACACCGGTATACCGGGAGGGGACGTGCATCGCCCTGTTCGCCAGCACCAGCCACATCGCCGATGTGGGCGGCCGGGGGTTCGGCCCGGACGCCCTGCAGGTGTTCGAGGAAGGCCTCAACATCCCCATCGGTCACCTGTTTCGCGCGGGCGAGCGCAACGAACCCCTGCTCTCCATTCTGGCCGCCAATGTGCGCGACCCGGTCGTGGCGGAGGGTGACCTGTATTCGCTTGCCGCCTGCAACGACAGCGGCGGGCGCCGTCTGCTCGAGACCCTGGACGATTTCGGGTTGGACGGCATTGACGAAGTGGGGCGCACCATACTGCAAACCTCCGAGGCGGCGATGCGGCGGGAGATCGAAGCCCTGCCCGATGGCCGCTTCGAATACGCCATGCGGGTGGATGGCTACGATGCGCCCGTGGACCTGACGGCCGCTCTGGACATCGACGGTGACCGGCTGTCGGTGGACTTCGCCGGCTCGTCGCCGGCTTCGGGCTTCGGCATCAACGTGCCCCTGCCCTATACCCAGGCCTACGCCACCTTCGGCGTGCGGTGCCTGGTGGGCAATACGATTCCGAACAACGCCGGGTCACTGCGCTGCGTGACGGTGACGGCGCCGCCGGGGTCCATTCTCAATGCGCTGCCGCCGTCCGCCGTGTCTGCGCGGCATGCGGTCGGGCAGATGCTGCCGGACGTGGTGCTGGGCTGTCTCGAACAGGCGCTGCCCGGGCAAGCGCCGGCGGAAGGTGCCTCGTGCATCTGGAACCCGGTGTTTCTCGGTGCGGGTGCGGCGGACAACTTCCCCGGCGAGGAGTTCGTGATCAATCCCATATTCAACGGCGGTACCGGCGCCCGTCCCGGCAAGGACGGGCTGGCAACCACCGCCTTCCCGAGCGGTGTGCGCACCACGCCGACCGAGATCAACGAGGTGACCTCGCCGCTGGTGATCTGGCGCAAGGAATACCGGCGGGATTCGGGCGGGCCGGGGCGCAACCGGGGCGGGCTGGGACAGGTGATCGAGATCGGGCATCGCCGCGGCGCTCCCTTTTACATCTCCAAGATGTTCGACCGGGTGCGGTTCCCCGCGCGGGGCAGGGACGGCGGCGGAAACGGCAGCCCCGGGCGGGTTTACCTGAAAGACGGCCCGGACTTGCGCGGCAAGGGCAAGGACCTGGTGCCGGCGGGCGCGACTCTCGTTCTCGAGACACCCGGAGGCGGGGGCATCGGCCATGCGGAACAGAGGGACAGGCAGGCCAAAGAGGCGGACGTGGAGGCGGGGCTTGTGTCGCCGGACGCCCCCGGCCCTGATTGAGGCTGGGATCGAACATGACGGGAGGAATTCCCTGCGGCGCGCTCCGATCCCGCGGCCGGCGCCAACACCCGGCAAATTGACGCAAATCCGCGGTTCCGCCATATTCGCCCGCCTTTCCAATGAGACCGGGACAAACCGATGGGCAGAGTACTTGGCGCCGTGGCGCTGTTGCTGGCGGCGGCCGCGGGCCAGGGCGCCGAGCGCCCCAACGTGATCATCATGCTGGCCGACGATATCGGCTGGGCCGATGTGGGGTATCACGGCGGCGACATCGACACCCCGAGCCTCGACCGTCTCGCCGCCGAGGGCGTGCAACTGCACCGCTTCTACACAACGCCGATCTGCTCGCCGACCCGCGCCGCGCTCATGACGGGCCGCAACCCCATCCGGCTGGGTGTCGCCTACGCCGTCATCCTGCCCTGGAGCAATAACGGGATACACCCCGACGAGCGTTTTCTCCCCGAGGCTTTCCTGGATGCCGGTTACCAGACCGCGATGGTCGGCAAGTGGCATCTCGGCCACGCCCAGGAGACCTACCATCCCAACCGGCGCGGCTTCGAGCACTTTTACGGCCACCTGCACACCGAGGTGGGCTATTTCCCGCCGTTCGCCAACCAGGGCGGCAAGGACTTTCAGCGGAACGGCGTCTCCATCGACGACGAGGGCTACGAGACGGAACTCCTGGCCCGGGAGGCGAGCCGGTACATCCGCGAGCGCGACCCGGACCGGCCCTTCTTCCTCTACATGCCGTTCCTTGCCCCGCACACGCCGCTGGAAGCCCCCGAAGCGCTGATCGAAAAATACCGCGACATCGAGACAGACCTGCCGCCGGCGCGCAGCGACTACACCGACCAGACCCGGCGTATCTCCGGGCTCATGATGCGGGACAGCGCCCGGCCCGCCTACGCCGCCGTGGTGGATGCCATGGACCAGGCCATCGGTAACGTTCTCGATACGCTCGATGAGGAAGGCATCGCGGAGAACACCCTGGTGCTGTTCTTCAGTGACAACGGGGGCGCGGCCTATTCCGTCGGCGGGGCCAACAACGCGCCGCTGCGCGGCGGCAAGGGCGAAACCTTCGAGGGCGGCATCCGCGTGGTGTCCCTGATGCGGTGGCCGGAGCGGCTGCCGGGCGCGGGCAGGATGGATCAGATCATGACGGTGATGGATGTATTTCCCACCCTCATGGACGCGGTGGGCATCGAGCCGGGCGAACACTTTCCCTGGGATGGCTCGAGCCTCTGGCCGGCGATTGCGGACGGCGCCGCGGCGCCGCGCACCGACGATGTTTTCTTCGTTTCCGAGACACCCATCTACGGCCAGTTTCACATCACGGTATTCAACCAGGAATGGAAGCTGGTGCAGGAGGTCGATCAGGATCAGCTGACCACCACGGTCACCAACCATCTCTTCCGGATCGGGGAAGACCCGAACGAGTACAGCAACCTTGCCCCGGCCCATCCGGACGTGGTGCAGGACTACGCCGAGCGCATCCGCCGCTGGCGCGCCCTGTACCCCATCCATGGAACCCGCTCATCGCTGGCGCCGCCGCCGGGCTGGCGCGCGCCCCTGGACTGGGCATCCTACCCACGACCGCTGGAGACGCTGCAGCCGGAAGCCGCTAAGGGCATGGCGCCCACGGAGACGATCAAGCGCGTGCTGGACATGCAGCACGGCGAACGCGGCCGGCTGGTCTACGACTGCGAGACGCGCTGGTACCTGGGAGGGCTTTGCACGGCGAACTGAGACGGAGGACCTGCCCCTGGGGCCGCGCGGCCGGAGCACGGTTTCGCGGATAAGGTTGTCAGGTGAGCCAGGTTCCCTCCCGGTCACAGCCTTCGCGTCGGGATGGAGCATGGCCTCGACGATGTGATCGGTGAATGCGGGTCGTTTCCTGCGCCCTGGCGCGGTGGGTCAGCGCACCGAGGCATCCTCCCGTGATTCCTGATAACCGGGCGGCGCTTCCGCCAGCGCGGTTTGCGTGGCGGCGATCCGGCTTTTCAGCCAACCGGTTTCGCTGTAGTTGCTGCCCTGTTCGTAGGCGCGGTCGAGCAGTTGGTTAAGGGCGCTCAATCTTGCGTTGAGCAAACCGGCATGGGCGGGCTGATCCGCCAGGCCCAGTTCGACCCAGTGCAGCGCGGCTTCCGGCTGGCCCGCGTCCAGGTGCTGCCAGGCCCTGGCGGCGAGTGGTTCGGGCCCGCCGGCGAGGCTGGCAATGTCGGGATAGAGTTCCCGGATCCTGAACGGGTAGAGCTCCGTGGTCGACTCGAAGTGGAACCAGGTGCTGTAGTGCTCCCAGATGCTGCGTACGTTCCAGGAAACCTTGCCGTGGCCTTGGCTCAGGGCGAGTTGCGGGGGCAGGCGCACCTCGCGCATGAGTTGCCACAGCGACTTGCCCGCGTTCATGCCGGCCAGCGTTTCGTCGTGAATGTACAGCGTGGCATCGCGCATCTTCTGCATGTCGCGGCGGATGCGGTCGGCTCCGGAGACGGGGTCGAAGTGACTCGGCAGCACCATTTCCGGTGACAGCCCGATCAGCCGGTCGAGGGAGCGCGCGTAGGCGAGCGGGTCGCGGAACTTCTCGCCGCGCAGCGTGAACAGGTTCGGCACCATGGGAAACAGTGGCCCGAAGAAATCGCCGCTGAAGAGCATGCGCCGCTCAGGTACCCACAGCACCAGGTTGTCGTCACCTTCGGCGCCCGCGGCGGCAATCGCCTCGAAGCGGACGCCGCCCACCGTGAAGGTGTAGGTTTCGCCCTCGGGCACCTCGATGTCCGGCGAGACGCCGCCATAGGAGAACGGGCTGTCTTCCGGGGGCTCTTCCGGCATGAAGGCGTACAGCAGCCGGTTTCTGGACCAGAAATGACGCTCGAGGTCATCGAGATAGCGCTGGCCTTCCAGGAACTTTGCATGAGTGACAACCTTGGCATCGGGAAACTCGGCCAGCCAGAAGCGGGTGCCGCCGATGTGGTCGGCGTGGGAGTGGGAGAGCACGATGTGCGTGATCTCTCCGGGCGCCGCTTCCTGCAGAAGGCGTTTGTGCCTGGGGGACTGGGTTCCAAGCCCGGTATCGAACAGCACGTTTCCGCCCTCCGTCGGAACCAGGAAGGTATTGGCCACTCCGGAAGCCCGGAACAGGCCCGGCGCCGGCCGATCCACTGCCACTTCGATCTGCTGCAGGCCGGCGACGGTCTTCACTTTAGCCCGCTCGTCCGCTTCGGATTGAGAGGCAACATAGGCGCTCGCAAGGTTGCCCGTCATCTCGGCCCGGCGTTCGTCAATAACCCGGGACAGGCCCGAGCCCCGCAACCCGTACCCCAACAGGATGCCGAGCAGCAGTACGCCCAGCCATTTCAAGACGCGAGACATCACGATCTCCTTGCCATCCAGACCCGCGAGGTGCGGTCACTCATGGAGCGAGCATCATGCATCCGAGCCTGGACGCAGTCTAACCGGGCACATCGTTCGCTAGTGTTGCTTTCATGGAACAAATTTTAACCCATTGATTTATAGGTATTTTTGAGTTTTGTATTTGACATAATGCAAATCGCCAACCAGAGCCTTGGAGCGCTCGGTTCCTTGCGCGTCCTCGTCCCGGCGCGCCGGGTTCCGGACTCGCATGGAACAATTCCCTAATCGTTTCTTTCGCATCTATGAAGCAACCGCCTGCACCGGGCAGCGAGTTCGCATGCGGGACTTCCCTTTCGGCGCACCGGCCTCTTTGTCTTGGTGTACGCAAGGCGTTTGGACGAGCTTAACGCGCCGAAAGGGAAGCCCCGCATGCGAACTCTTTTCCGAAACCCGGCGTTGTTTCTTCCACGTCAACGGCACACCCCAATCAACCCGTTGATTTTACTAACTTTTTGGGAGGGTGTCGAGAGGCGGTACT
>JAPOON010000717.1 GCA_026713405.1 Gammaproteobacteria bacterium | reverse complement strand
ATGAGCACCTGGACATGCTCATGGTCTGCCACCACCTTGACCCCAACCTGCCGGAAGACGTCGCCTTTGCGGAGTCCCGCATTCGCCCGGAGACCATCGCCGCGGAGGACATCCTGCACGACCTGGGCGCCATCAGCATGATGAGTTCCGATGCGCAGGCCATGGGCCGCGTTGGCGAGGTGGTGTTGCGAACCTGGCAGACGGCGGACAAGATGAAGCGGCAGCGCGGCCGCTTGCCGGAAGAGCAGGGCGATAACGACAACTTCAGGGTGAAACGATACATTGCCAAATACGCGATCAACCCAGCGCTGGCCCACGGGATAGCCGACTACGTGGGGTCTGTCGAGGTGGGCAAGATGGCCGACCTGGTGCTGTGGCAGCCGGCCTTCTTTGGCGTCAAGCCGTCCCTCATCATTAAAGGCGGGCTCATTTCCTACAGCCTGATGGGCGACGCCAACGCGTCCATTCCCACGCCGCAACCGGTTCTGTACCGGCCCATGTTCGGTGCCCATGGGCGCGCTAAGTACGCCACTTCCTGTTCGTTCATCTCGCGGGCCGCCCTGGAACGGGGCGTGCCGCAGCAACTGGGACTGGAGAAACGCGTCGCCGCGGTGCGAGGCTGTCGCGGCATCGGCAAGGACGCCATGCTGCTCAACGCCTATCTGCCACAGCTCGAGGTCGATCCCGAGACCTATGTCGTGAAGGCCGATGGCCAGGTGCTTACTTGTGAGCCCGCATCCGAGTTGTCGCTCGCGCAACGCTACTTCCTGTTCTGATTCCAAGGTGCTCAACAACCCCCAGACCCTGGCCGGCAGCCAAGTGCTCTGGCATCTCCTGCAGACCAGCGATCAATTCTTTCCGACCGGCGGCTTCGCCTTTTCCCACGCCCTCGAAATGTATGTGGCGGCGGACCTGGTGTACGACCGTGTCACCTGCCAGCAACTGTTCGTTCATCTGTTCGATCACTCTATCGGCCCCACTGACCTGGTTTTCTGCGCCCGTGCCCATCGTCTTGCTGCCGGGCCGGATACCGTTGAAGCCAAAGTGTCGGCCCTGGCGGAACTCGATCTGATGCTGGCCGCCATGAAAGTACCGCGGGAACTCCGGCTGGAGAGCCGCCACCTCGGCAGGTCATTCCTGCGCGGGGTCTTGGCGTTATCCCCACCACCGCTGGTTCAGGAATTCCGGAATCGAGTGCAGCAGGGGGAGACACCAGGCCACCATGCCGTCGTTTTCGGTATGGCCGCCCACGAACTCGGGCTGCCGGAGTCCAGCGCCTTGCCGGCGTTCCTTTACTCGATTGCCGCCGGCCTGGCTGCCGCTGCCATCCGGCTGGTGCCGCTTGGCCAGACGGACGGCCAGCGGTTGCTGCATGATCTGCAGCCTTGTTGCGCGCGATTGGTGCAGCGGTACGCCCATCTCGACCCGGAAGACGCCTGGAGCGCCACGCCAGGGCTGGACATTCGCAGCATGCAGCACGAGCGGCTGTATTCCCGGCTGTGCCGCTCGTAAGCGAAGAACGCTACAGATACCTGAGGGAGAGAATCAGGATGCACGACGTGTACCGAGAGCCGACCCATGACCACCCCGCATTGTTTGACTGGCCCGGCAGGACCCCCAAGCCTCTGACGATCGGCGTCGGCGGACCCGTCGGCT
>JAPOON010000716.1 GCA_026713405.1 Gammaproteobacteria bacterium | reverse complement strand
TCGGGATGCTGCCGGGAAAACTCGAGAACGCGGGGGGGCGGGTTGATCGGGTCGATGGTCAACGCCGCGTGTTCGACGCCAAGGCTGTCCATCTCGCCGAGCAGTCCGTCGATGGTGCAATCCTGAAAAAAGTCGTCCCCGCGCTTGAAATAAAACTCGTTGACGTCCTGTGTGAGCGGGTTTTCCCGGTTCTCGGTGGCAAAGTTCGGATTGACGAACAGGTCGATCGCTTTTCTCACGGCGTTTTCCTTGTTGTGCTTAAATGATGCCCGTGGGCTACTTGTGGCCCCGCCGGTCCCGCGGCAGCCCCAGCAACTGTTCCCCGATGGCGTTTCTCTGCATGTTGGAGGTGCCTCCGCCGAGGGTGTTGGCAAGGCTGGCGAAGTAGGCGTTCAGCCAACGCCCGTTGCCGACAACCCTGGGCAGGTGCGCCATGGTGGTCAGATCCTGCTGTTGCGGCGTGAGCAGCCCATCGCTGCCGATCAGGTCGAGCGCGAGTTCGGCGATGGACTCCTGGATTTTCGAGGACAGCAGCTTGCCGGTTTGCATCTCTCCGGCCATCTTTTCGCCGAGCCCTTGCGATTCGGCCGCAATCAGCCGGTAGACGAGCGTTTCCTGGCATGCCACCCAGGCTTCGATGCGGCTCAGGCGCTGACGAATGTCGGCATCGACAATCGCCGGATTCCCGTTTCTCTGCGTTCGGCCGGCCAGTTCCACCAGGTGAGCGAACTGGCCGCTGACCACTGAAGTGTCGGCAAGCCATAGCCGCTCGTACTTCAAAACGCTCTTGGTAACGCTCCACCCGCCACCGCGGGAGCCGATGATGTTTCCGGCGGGGATCCGGACGTCGTCGAAAAACACCTCGCAGATGTCTTCGCATACGCCGTGCATGGTCCTGATGACCCGAACGTCGATGCCCGGCGTGTCCATCGGCACGATCAGGAAAGAGACGCCCCGGTGCCTCGGCTGCTGTGGCTCGGTGCGAAACACGCCGAACATCATGTTCGTGCGGTGCGCGTTGCTCGTCCAGATTTTCTGGCCGTTGATCACCCAGCCATCCGGCGTCAGCGCGGCGCGGCTGGTCAGCGCAGCCAGGTCGCTGCCGGCATTGGGTTCGCTGTACCCCTGGCACCAGTCCATTTCTCCGCTGAGCGTCGGTGCGATGTACTCGGCCTTCTGCTCTTCCGTGCCGCATTCCAGGAGCGCCGGCACCAGGAACATGGGCCCGTTGGGGGTGCTCTCCAGGTAGGGTACGTCGCTTTGCGCGAATTCGCGCTTGATCACCATGTCTGCCCTGAGGTCCTGGGGCAGGCCGCCGCCGCCGTATTCGCGCGGGAAGGAGCGGTGCAGCAGCCCGGCTTCGATGGCCCGCTTCTGCCACACGATGACTTGCCGGCGATGGGGGAGGGCGGCTTCGTCTCCGGTCAACGGCCAGCTCGATTGGCAGAACGCCTTGGCGCGTTGCCGGAGGTCTTCGTATTCGTGCCCGTACGGGCCGCTCATTGGCCCCACCCGGACAGTTGCGCGCAACGTTCGCGGTGCATCTGTGGCGTACCCAGAAAAGTGCGGTCGAACAATGCGCGCTTGAAATAGAACTGCACGTCGGCCTCCCAGGTGAATCCTATGCCGCCGTGCAGTTCGACCGCACCCCGGGCAATGCGCATGGCCTGGTCGGTGATGTGTGCTTTCGCCATCGAGGCGCTCTTTGCCGCTGACTGCGGTTCCTCGTCGAACTCCCCGGCAGCCTTCCAGAAAAGCCCGCGCGCGGTGACCGTGGCCAGGGCGTACTCGGCGAGCTGGTGCTTGACGGCCTGAAACCCGGCAATGGGCTGGCCGAACTGTTCGCGCGTTTTTGCGTACTCGACGGTCAACTCCAGCAGCCTGTCGGCGGCGCCGAAGGCGTCTGCCGCCAGCAGGATGAGCAGCGCGTTGCCGAGCGCCTCGCCCGGGAGAGCGGGCAGGGCCTGTACGGCGGCTTCGTCGAAGGAGACCTCGAAAATACTCCGACTGCGGTCGATGCCGTTGCAGTTGCCGGCGCTGACGTTTGCCTGCCGGGTTTCCAACACGCCAAGCTGCCCGTTGGCGCAGCCGATGACCAGCACGTCGGCAACGTCGCCCAGGGGAACCGTTTCTACCGATGCGGTATTGCCGCCACCCGGTTCAACCTGCCAGTCGCACCATGCCGTACCGTTACCGTTGCTCGACAGGGCCACACTGCCGATGCGCTCCCCTGCCGCCAGCCCGGGAAGCAGGCGTTCTTTCTGGGACTGTGTGCCGCCGAGCGCGATTCCAAGCCCGGCCAGGGTGTGGCCCTCCAGGAACAGCGGCGCGGCATGGCGGCCAAGCTCTTCCGAGAGCAGGGCCGCCTCCATCAGCCCCAGACCCGAACCGCCGTGATCGGACGGGATGCAGGTTCCGGTGAAACCGAGTTGCCCGAACCCCTTCCACAGGCCATCGTCAAAGGATTGGTCGGTATCGTAAGCGGTGCGCACACGGGCGGGAGTGCACTCGCTGGCCAGAAAGTCGTGAAAACCCGATTGAACGAGCTGCTGTTGCTCAGTGAGCCAGTACGCCATCAAAATCTTAAAATTGTGTCCTGATGGTGGTAAATTACCGCACATGATGAGATATATCCATTAGATTCTGCAATTTTGGATCATTGGGGGGCAATGAGGTCAGAGTCGATTTACCTGGCAAATTGACTCTGACCCCACCGATCCCTTCGGTGGAAACAGCGGGCAGGTTGGGAGGTGATCCTTGAAATCACGCAAGGCTTCGGTTTGGAAGCGCGGCTTTACCTTCGCGGAAAGCCCACGTTGGCACGATGGTGCGTTCTGGTTTTCCGACTTTCACGCCCATACGGTCTATCGGGTTGCCGGTGACGGTTCGCTCGAGGCGGTGGTCGAGGTTCCCGGGGAGCCCTCCGGCCTCGGCTGGCTCCCCGACGGGCGCCTGCTGGTCGTATCGATGACCGACCGCAAACTCATGCGGCTCGACCCGGACGGGCTCAAGGAGCATGCGGATCTCGGCGGCATCGCCACCTACCATTGCAACGACATGGTGGTCGACGGCGAGGGGAGGGCCTATGTGGGCAACTTCGGGGCGGCCTGGGGCGATGCGCCAAGGCCTGCAAAGCTCGCAAGAGTGGATGCGGACGGCTCGGTCAGCATTGCTGCCGAGAATCTGGATTTCCCGAACGGCTGCGCCATCACGGCCGATGGGCGGACGCTGGTTGTGGCTGAAACCGTCGGCGGTCGTTTGACGGCCTTCGACCGCGATGCCTCCGGGGGCCTTCACAACCGGCGCGTCTGGGCCGAGGTCGACGGTACACCGGATGGCATCTGCATGGATGCCGAAGGAGCGGTCTGGGTTGCGGCCGGGGCCGGTGGCGTGCTCCGCGTAGCCGACGGCGGCGAGGTCCTGGACCGGGTCGAGGTGACGGAGAATATTCCCGTGGCGTGCATGCTGGGCGGGGCGGATCGGAAAACGCTCTACATTCCCACCACGATCAACGCGGGCCCGGAGGAACTCGCGCGGGAACGCAAGTCCAAGATCGAGACCGTGGAGGTCGATGTCCCCGGCAGCGGTTGGCCGGCCTGACTGCCCGGCAGTGTCAGAGAAATCAGGAACTAACCAAAACTGGAGTGAGAAGCGCACGCCTTAACGCTGGGCGATGGCTGACAGTTACGGCTTCTGCAGGGTTGCGGGTGTATGCTCCCAAATCTGGACAAGGCGTCAGCAAACGCTCGACTAAGAGGGGGATCGGAAAATGGCACGGACATACTTTCGAAACGCAAATCTTCTCGACGGTGAAAGTT
>JAPOON010000715.1 GCA_026713405.1 Gammaproteobacteria bacterium | reverse complement strand
GGGGGACCGCCGCTGCCCCATCGTCGATACCTGGTGGCAGACGGAAACCGGCGGAATCATGATCACGCCGCTGCCCGGCGCGACGGCCCTGAAGCCCGGCAGTGCAACGCGGCCGTTCTTCGGGGTGCGCCCTGCCCTGGTCGATACGGAAGGCAGGGTGATCGAAGAGACCGAAGCGTCCGGCAACCTGGTGATCACCGCATCCTGGCCGGGGCAGCTTCGTACCGTCTACGGCGATCACCAGCGCGCGGTCGACACCTACTACGCCGCTTACCCGGGCTTCTACTTCACCGGAGACGGCGCCCGCCGCGATGCCGACGGTTACTACTGGATCACCGGACGGGTGGACGATGTCATGAACGTCTCCGGCCACCGCATCGGTACCGCCGAGGTCGAAAGCGCGCTGGTGCTGCATTCGCAGGTGGCGGAAGCGGCAGTGGTCGGCTATCCCCACACCATCAAGGGCGAGGGCATCTATGCTTTCGTAACGTTGATGGCAGGCAGCAACGAGGATCCCGACGAGTTGCTAAAGGAACTGATTGCCCTGGTGCGCCGGGAAATCGGGCCGTTCGCCCGACCGGATGTCATTCAATTCTCGCCCGGACTGCCAAAGACCCGTTCCGGGAAGATCATGCGCCGCATATTGCGCAAGATTGCGGCGGACGACCTGGACGACCTGGGCGACACCACCACCCTGGCGGACCCAGGCGTCCTCGAGGACCTGACAGCCAACCGGTCGGTGCAGGGATAGGCAGCGTCGGCACGGCCCCACCGGCGCGTGGAGCACCGGGTAGCCCGACGATCGAAGTTCCGTATACTGGCGCCATGAAACCCCTCTGGCTACGAATACCCGCGGCCTACCTCGCGGCCGTCGCCGCTGCCGCGGTACTGGGATGTGCTGCCTCCACCCAGTTCACGCTCAACGGGTTGGGCGGATTCGGTATCGACGTGCCGCTGGCGGACCGGCTGTCGGCGACCGTGCATGACATCATCGGCATGGGGCCGCTCTACGCCCTTATTGCGGCGGTGGCGTTCCTGCCGG
Source organism: Gammaproteobacteria bacterium (assembly GCA_026713405.1). Next base: position 4,669 of record JAPOON010000715.1, on the reverse strand, counting down.
CTTTCGTCATCGCCACGGTCCTGTTGCGCTGGGTGCCGGGCCCACGTCCGTTCTGGTTCGCGGTAGCGGGCGGCGCCGCCATCGTCACGGCGATTCTGGTCATTCGATATTTTGCCGGCGGCACCATCATCGGTGGGGCGCGCATGCCGCTCGGCCTGCTTGGGCAGGCCCTGGCATGCGGGGTCGCAGGCTGGCTGTTCGCCCGGGTGATGGCCTGGAAGCTCCCCGAATGAAGCTTCTCCTCCGACTGTCGGTCTTCGTCCTCTGTGCCGGCTGGGGCGGGCACATCGCCGCTCAAGACTACGAGGTGGAAACGGTCGCCGAAGGGCTGGCCTTCCCCTGGTCGCTGGCTTTTCTGCCCGATGGAGGCATGCTCGTCACGGAGCGGGAGGGGCGCCTGCGCATCGTTCGTGACGACCGCCTCGACCCGACCCCCGTCGCCGGGGTGCCGGACACCTACGTGCAGGGCCAGGGCGGCTTCTTCGACATTGTTCTCGACCCGGATTTCACCGCCAACCGCCAGGTGTATCTCTCCTATTCCCAGGGCACCCGCAGCGCCAACCGCCTCGCCGTCGGGCGGGCCCGCTTCGACGGTGCGTCGCTGTCCGGTTTCGAAGAGATCCTGATCGGCGAGCCCGACAAGGACACACCGCACCATTTCGGCGGCCGGATGGCCTTTCTCGCCGACGGTACGCTGCTCATCGTTTCCGGCGACGGGTTCGACTACCGCGAACAGGCGTTCGATCTCGGCAGCCTTCTCGGCAAGACCCTGCGCATCGGCCCGGACGGTTCGATACCCCGGGACAACCCGTTCGTCGGCCGCGACGACGCGCGCCCGGAAGTCTGGTCCTACGGCCACCGCAATCAACAGGGAATCGTCGCTACGCCACAAGGCGTTTACCTGCACGAACACGGTCCCCGGGGCGGCGACGAACTCAATCGCATCGAGCCGGGCAACAACTACGGCTGGCCGGCGATCACCTACGGGATGGACTATTCCGGCTCTTACATTTCCCCCTACACCGAGCATCCGGGCATGGAACAGCCCGTCCTTTACTGGACCCCCTCCATAGCACCCGCCGGCCTCGCCTATTATGACGGCATGGCTTTCCCGGATTGGCAGGGCGACATTTTCGTCGCCGCCCTGGTGGAGCAATCCGTACGCCGGGTCGATCTCGAGGACGGCGAGGCGGTCGGTGAGGAGATACTGTTCACGGAACTCGGCATGCGCCTGCGCGATGTGCGGGCGGGTCCCGACGGCTACCTGTACCTGTTGACGGACAGCGCCGAGGGCAGCGTGTTGCGCGTCAAGCCCGCCGCGGGACCCTGACCGCCACTCTCCGGCCCGGGTGCACGCAGAGCCGCACGGGGGCAGGACTCCAGGAAGGGAGATTCAGAGAAAGCATGAAATTCGGACTGCGCTACTGCAACATCGGGCGATACACGGACCCGGCAAACGCCGTCGAACTGCTGCAGGCAGGCGAAGAAGCGGGATTCGAGTCTGCCTGGACCGTGGAACACACGGTCATTCCCGCGGGATACGAATCCACCTATCCATACTCGCCGAGCGGCCGCATGAGCCCCCGCGACGACTTTCCCATCCCCGACCCCCTGATCTGGCTGTCCTACGTTGCCGCCGCGACGACGCGTATACGCCTCGCAACCGGCATCCTGATCCTGCCCCAGCACAACCCGGTAATCATCGCCAAGCAGGTAGCGACCCTCGATTGCCTGTCGGGTGGCCGCATGCTGCTCGGCATCGGCGTGGGATGGCTCAAGGAGGAGTTCGACACCATCGGCGCCCCCTTTGCAGGGCGAGGCGAACGCACCGATGAATACATCGCCGCCATGCGCGCGCTCTGGAGCATGGAGATGCCCAGCTTTCACGGCCGATACGTGAACTTCGACCAGACCTACTGTTTACCGCAGCCGCCCAAAGGGACTGTCCCCATTATCATCGGCGGACACTCGAAGGCCGCCGCCCGGCGCGCAGGAAGGCTGGGCGACGGATTCTTCCCGGCCCGCGGAACTCCGGAGGATCTGATCGAACTGGCGCGGCAATCAGCGCAGGAAATCGGCCGCGACCCCGATGCCATGGAAATCACGGCAAGCGCTCCCGAAGACCTCGAGGATCTCCAACGCCTGGCCGCCCTTGGCGTCTCGAGAGTCCTCGTACCGGTCAGCCCCATGCCGGGCATGACAGTCGCCATCCAGACGCCGGAGGATGCGCTGGCCTGGAAGTCCCGAATCGAGGAGTACGCCGACCTGTAATCGATCCCGCATTGCCCGGTCGGTGCGGCACGCAACGACGCGCCGCCCGGAACCGGGCCAGACCTGCGGAACGGAATCAGGCCGATTCGGCGTAATTCTCCACTTCCTTCATGCTGAGCTTGATGCGGCCGCGCTGATCCACATCGAGCACCACCACGTCGATCATCTGCCCCTCTTCCAGGTAGTCGCCCACGGTCTCGACCCGTTCCTTGGCGATCTGGGAAATGTGCAGCAGGCCGTCCTTGCCCGGCAGGATGCTGATGAAGGCGCCGAAGTCGACGATCCGCTCGACGCGGCCGTTGTAGATGCGGCCGACCTCCGCTTCCGCGGTGATTTCCTGGACCCTGGCCACCGCGGCATCCTTGCTCTCGGCATTGTCGGCATAGATGCGCACGGTGCCGTCGTCCTCGATGTCCACCTCCGCCCCGGTCTCGTCAACGATGGAGCGAATGGTTGCCCCGCCCTTGCCGATCACGTCGCGAATCTTGTCCGGATGTACGTTGACCACCGTCATGGCGGGCGCGTTTTCGGATATCTCGTCCCGCGACCTCGAGATCACCTTGTTCATCTCGCCAAGGATATGCAGCCTGGCCTCGAGCGCCTGGTCGAGGGCGGTCTCCATGATCTCTTCGGTGATCCCGTCGATCTTGATGTCCATCTGCAGCGCGGTCACGCCGTTCGGCGTACCCGCCACCTTGAAATCCATATCGCCGAGGTGATCTTCATCGCCGAGGATGTCGGTGAGGACGGCAAACTTCTCACCCTGCTTGACGAGGCCCATGGCGACGCCCGCCACCGGCGCCTTGAGGGGCACGCCGGCGTCCATGAGCGCGAGCGATGAACCGCATACGCTCGCCATCGAACTCGAACCGTTGGACTCGGTGATCTCCGAGACCACGCGGAGCGTGTAGGGGAAATCCTCTTCGTTCGGCAGCACCGCGGCAATGCCGCGGCGGGCCAGCCGTCCGTGGCCGATTTCACGTCGCTTCGGCCCGGTCATCATGCGGGCTTCCCCCACGGAGTAAGGCGGGAAGTTGTAGTGCAGCATGAAGTGGTCCTTGTAGGTACCTTCCAGCGCATCGATAAGTGCCGCGTCCCTGAGGGTGCCCAGGGTTGCCGTGACGATGGCCTGGGTCTCGCCCCGGGTGAACATCGCCGAGCCGTGGGTCCTGGGCAGAAAGCCCACCTCCACGTCGATTGGCCGTACCGTTCGCAAGTCGCGGCCGTCGATGCGGGGTTGGCCGTCGAGAACCTGGCCGCGTACCAGGTCTTTCTCCACCTTGGCGAACATTTCCGCTACGGCATCGGCACTGTAGGGCGCATCTTCAGCGCCGCTGAACCGCTCCACCACAGCCTGGCGCAACTCACCGACCCGGGCCTGGCGCTCGAGCTTGTCGGTGATTCGGTAAGCTTCGCCAAGGTCGCCGTTGACGGCGTCGCCGACAGATTTCAGAAGCGTCTCATCGATGGGTTCCGGCTGCCAGTCCCAGGGCGGCTTGCCCGCTTCCCGGGCCAGTTCCTTGATCGCCTCAATGACGACCTGCATTTCCTGATGCGCGAACAGCACTGCGCCGAGCATCTCGTCCTCGCTCAACTCGCTGGCCTCGGACTCCACCATGAGCACGGCGCTGTCCGTACCGGCCACCACCATGTTCAGTGCCGACTCTTCCAACTCCGAGTGGCTCGGATTGAGTACGTATTCATTATTGCGGTAGCCCACCCGCGCCGCGCCGATCGGGCCGGCGAAGGGGATACCCGAGAGTGCCAGCGCCGCCGACGTGCCGATCATGGCGGCAATATCCGGATCCCGGTTCCTGTCCACCGACATCACTGTCGGGATCACCTGTACCTCGTTCATGAAACCCTTGGGGAAGAGCGGGCGGATGGGGCGGTCGATCAACCGGCAGGTCAGTGTTTCCTTTTCCGAAGGTCGTCCTTCCCGCCGGAAGAATCCGCCGGGAATCTTGCCCGCCGCATAGGTCTTCTCCTGATAGTTCACCGTCAGCGGGAAAAACGCCTGTCCGGGGCGAGCCGTTTCGACACCCACCACCGTGGTCAGTACCGCAATGTCGCCGATATACACCATGGCGGCCCCTGTTGCCTGCCTGGCGACACGCCCGGTTTCTATCCGTACCGTCTGATCGCCAAACTGAAATTCCTTGATAACTGGATTCAACATAATCTCCTTGTTTCGAGCGCGAGCGGCGCTCATGAATTCTGGTGTGGAACGCGTACTGCGATTACCTTCTCAATCCCAGGCGCTCGATCAGCGACCGGTAACGCGCACCGTCTTTCTCCCTGAGGTAGTCCAGCAACTTGCGGCGCTGATTCACCATGCGAATGAGACTGCGCCGGGAATGGTGGTCCTTCTTGTGTGCGCGGAAGTGATCCTGCAGCG
>JAPOON010000714.1 GCA_026713405.1 Gammaproteobacteria bacterium | reverse complement strand
TCCAGCAGACGCTGGCTGAGTCGTCAGAGACGCGACCCCTACGTCAAGGCTGCCCGCCGCGAGGGCCACCTCTCCCGGGCGCACTACAAACTCCAGCAACTCGACCGTCGATTCAGGCTGCTCGAGAAACACCATTGTGTACTTGAACTGGGTGCCGCGCCGGGCGGCTGGACCGCCTGGCTGGCACAGCGCCTGACGCGCGGGCGCATCGTCGCTGTGGACCCGTTGCCGGTGGCGCTGAGTGCCGCCAATGTGGAAGTCATACAGGGGTGTCTGGGCGATCCGGAAGTGGACCGGCAACTTGCCCGCATCCTGGCTCCTGACGGCGAGACTGCTCCTGCGTGCGTAGACCTTGTATTGTCGGATATGGCCCCCAATATTTCGGGTATACGCGCCACGGACCAGGCCAGGGCCATGGAACTGGCGGAACTCGCGAGCGGAACTGCGCTCAGATGGCTGAAACCGGGCGGCTCCCTGGTGGTCAAGGTCTATCAGGGCGACGGCATCGACGACTGGCTCCGGGAAACACGGCGCCGATTCGGCCGTGTCCGGATTGTGAAACCGCCGGCGTCACGCCCCGAATCACGTGAAAACTATGCGGTGGCCCGTGACTATCGCGGCGCCTGGTAGTTTGCGCGCACGCCGGGAACGCGGGAACGGGCGCAATTGCGGCGCAGGGCAGGAAATACGGAAAAATACGCCTGCAATCGAGGTTTGAGGCCGATGGCGCCTCGTTGCGCGGTGGTGTAGGCTTGAAGGATGCGACGGTCGGAAACCGGTTTCGGCCCCGCGCGGTTTTAGTGAGGTAACCCCTTGTCCGACATGGGAAAAAATCTTCTCTTGTGGCTGGTCATCGCAGCCGTGTTGTTGACGGTTTTCAACAACTTCGACATGCGTCCGGAACCCGCGCAGGTCAGCTACTCCGAGTTCATCGAGCAGGTGCGGATGGACGAGGTTCGAGAGGTCGTCATCGAGGGTCTCGTCATTACCGGCATCACCAAGTCGGGCGATGAATTCCGGGCCATCCGGCCGGACGTCGAAGACCCGAAACTGCTCGACGACCTCTACAATCACGGCGTCAGCTTCGCCGGCAAGGAGCCGGAAAAGCAGAGCATCTGGGCGCAGCTTTTCCTGGCCAGCTTCCCGATCCTGCTGATCATCGGCGTGTTCATGCTGTTCATGCGCCAGATGCAGGGGGGCGCCGGCGGGCGCGGCGGGCCCATGTCCTTCGGCAAGAGCAAGGCGCGGCTGCTCTCCGAGGACCAGATCAAGACCACGTTCGCCGATGTGGCAGGTGTGGACGAGGCGAAGGAAGACGTCCAGGAACTCGTTGAATTTCTGAGTGACCCGGGGCGTTTTCAGCGCCTCGGCGGGCGTATCCCACGGGGCATTCTCATGGTCGGCCAGCCGGGCACCGGCAAGACGCTGCTCGCCAAGGCCATTGCCGGCGAGGCCAAGGTGCCGTTCTTCTCCATTTCCGGTTCGGATTTCGTCGAAATGTTTGTCGGCGTCGGCGCCTCCAGGGTGCGCGACATGTTCGAGCAGGCGAAGAAACAGGCGCCGTGCATCATTTTCATCGACGAGATCGATGCCGTGGGCCGGCACCGCGGGGCCGGGCTCGGCGGCGGCCACGACGAGCGCGAGCAGACCCTGAATCAGCTTCTTGTCGAGATGGACGGCTTCGAGCCCAACGACGGCATTATCGTCATCGCCGCCACCAACAGGCCGGACGTGCTCGACCCGGCGCTGTTGCGGCCGGGCCGGTTCGACCGCCAGGTGGTGGTCAGCCTCCCCGACATTCGCGGTCGCGAGCAGATCATCAAGGTCCACATGCGCAAGGTGCCGGTGGGCGAGGACGTGGAGCCGAACCTCATCGCGCGGGGGACCCCCGGGTTCTCCGGGGCGGACCTGGCCAACCTCGTCAACGAGGCTGCGCTGTTTGCTGCCCGCGCGGGCAAGAAGCTCGTGGAGATGGAAGAACTGGAAAAGGCCAAGGACAAGATCATGATGGGCGCCGAGCGCAAGTCCATGGTCATGTCGGAGGAGGACAAGCGCAACACCGCCTATCACGAGGCGGGGCATGCCATCGTCGGCAAACTCGTTACCGGGCACGACCCGGTCTACAAGGGAACCATAATTCCGCGCGGGCGGGCCCTCCGGGGGACCATGTTCCTGCCCGAGGAAGACCGCTACAGCCTGAGCCGGGAACAGATCAAGGCGCAGATCTGCGGCATGTTCGGCGGCCGTATCGCGGAAGAGATGATCCTGGGCCCCGAAAAGGTGACGACCGGCGCGTCCAACGACATCGAGCGCGCCACGCGCCTGGCGCGCAGCATGGTCACCAAGTGGGGTTTGTCCGAGCGG
>JAPOON010000713.1 GCA_026713405.1 Gammaproteobacteria bacterium | reverse complement strand
TTGCCAGAATCCGGGCAGGCGCCGTGGATGCGGATAGGAGGGCAGGCCCCCGCCCGCGCCCAGTTCCCGCCGGAAGTTTTTCAGTTGCTTCTCGGTGAGCCGGCCTTCGAGGTAAGCGCGCGCATAGATGCCCGGGGATGTGTGAGCCTGGTAGTGAACCTGGTCGTCGCCGGCGCTGCCGGTTCTGAACACGTGGTTGAAACCCACCTCCATCATGGTGGCCGCGGACAGGTAAGTGGCGATGTGGCCGCCCACGCCGGAACCGCTGTCGAAGGCCTGCAACACCATGGCCACCGCGTTCCAGCGGATGATGTTGCCGATGCGGGTTTCCAGTTCGATGTCGCCGGGGTACCGGGGCTGATCCTTGACGTCGATGGTGTTCTTGTAGGGGGTATTCAGCGCGGCTTCGGTCAGCACCAGCCCCTTGCGGCTCAGGTGCTGCTGCAGCTTCAGCAGCAACGCCTTGGTTTCCGCCTCCCCCCGGTTGACGAGTACGTCTTCGAGGGCTTCGACCCACTCTTCCTGCTCGAGACTCCAGCCGTCGTCGATTTGGCTGCCGGTCTGTTGCATGGGGCCTTACTCCGCTTGCGCAGTGCGCTCCATGTCGATGAGGAAGTCGGCGATGCGCACCATTTCCACGTAGCCGCCGGCATTGCCGCTGTCGATGCGGTATTTGCCGTTGACGATAAGGGAGGGCACGCCGGTCACCCGGTAGACGCGGCCCTGAGCGTCGGCCTGCCTCAACCGCGCCGCGACGCCGAAGGAATTCAGGGCGGCCTTGAAGTCCGCCGGCTCCACCCGGGCTTCGGATTCGAAGAGATCCTCGGCAATCTCGACCCGGCGCAGATCGAGGCCCTGCCTGTGGATTGCCTCAAACAGGGGCATGTGCATCTCCTCGCCGACGCCGAGCACCTCCGCGGCGTAGAACATGCGCCCAAGGAGCGCCCAGGTCTCGTTGAAGACAGCCGGTACGCGGCGGAAGGCGACATCGCCGGGGAGGCCGCTGCGCCAGTCCTCCAGGATCGGATCGAACCTGTAGCAGTGAATGCAGGCGTATCCGAAGACCTCCACCACCTCGATGCGCTCCGCATCCTGGGTATCGACAGCCACCGGAAGCAGGTGATACTGAACACCTTCCTCGTAGGTGGGCGCGGATTCCTCAGCCATGACGGGCACGCCGGCCGCAACCCAGCCCAGAAGCAACAGTCCGCCCAGCGATCCGCACCATTTCATGTGAGTTGCCCTTCCTCTTGTTTGCGGATGAAGGTTATCAGACGATTGAAATCCGCGCCCGGCCGCCGCTCTCCCGTCGGGCCTGACCCATTGCCCCGTCAGTGCAATCCCTGAATGTAGTCGGCCAGCACGGCGATTTCGCCATCGGTCAGCCCGCCGGCCACGTCGCGCATCATGCCGCCGTACGCTTCGTCGGTGGCGCGTTCGCCCTCGCGATAGGCCTTGAGCTGGGCAGCGAGGTAGGGGCCGGGTTGACCGCGCAGGGCCGGAAACCCGGCGAGCGCATTGCCGTTGCCGGTGGGCGCATGGCAGGCGGTGCAGGCGGCCACGCGTTTGGACATGATGCCACCGCGATAGATGGCCTCGGCCCGGGAGATGGACACATCGCCGCCGGTCGCCTGACCGATCTTGGCGGGCAGCGAGGCGTAATAGGCCGCCATGTCCCAGAGGTCCTGGTCCGTCTTGCCGATGAGCTGCCCCGTCATCAGCAGGATGACGCGCTCGTTCGACTGGATGAGCTTGAGTTGATCGAACAGGTATTTCTCGTTCTGCCCCGCCAGGTTGGGATAGGTGGGATCCAGCGGGGTGGCGCCATCCATGCCGTGGCAGGCGGAACAGGCAAGCGACTGTGCCTCGCCCGCCACCGGATCGCCGGCGCCCGCCGCTCCACTTGCCAGCGTCAGGCAACAGATGCCGACCCAAACCCTGAACTGCATCTTTCTTCTTACTCCTAATGGAACCGAAAAGTTCCCGAGAACCCCGGCAATCGTCCGGTTACCCTGGCAACCGCAACCGCCTCGCGGCTGAGTCACTGCGAATGCCGGCCTTGCCTGCGAGGCCAGGCGTCGGCGCGCCCAACCCTGAGGTTAAAGTGTTACGCGTCTGCCCGGCGTGTCCGAAACCGGGCCGCGCGCCCCGACCGGGCGCGGATTATACCCAAAACGGGACCGGTCAACGTAGACCAGCCGCCACGCCATGGCCGGGGAGCGCGCGGGCGAGGAGTATCGGGAGATTGCCTTCATGGGCGCCCGCAAAACTCAGGAGCGACTCGATGCGCGATTCCACCCGCAGTACGGTGTCTTTGCCCGTCGCGCCACACAGTACGGGAGCCCGGCCGGTCAGATGGGCGATCAAGGCAATCCGCGCCGCGGCGTCGAAGATTGACTCGTCGTCTGCGTGTGTGACGAGCCCGCTCTCTCTGAAGGCTTTGAAATCCATGCCCGCCTGCTCCAGCGTGCGGATGACTCTTTCCAGGTATGCCGAATCCTCACCCAGTCTGCGGAGCTCATTCGGCACGGGCCCAATTTCGGGAAGACACTTTTTGGCAGGCCTGATCGATGGCAGTTCCCGCATCATCGAAGACCTCAATTCGGATACCCGCGTTTTCATGGCGTCGATTTTCGCCAACAGTTCGCCCGACAGTTCAGGTTCGCCCCGCGGCCCAAGCAACTCGCACAATCTATATGAATCCACTTCGAGTTCCTGGTCCTCTCCAAAATCTTCGATCATGAGGGGAATATTCAGAAACCGGACGTTTGCCCGTACGATGTGTGCATGGCCTTTGTGATCGAGCATTGACAACGCCAGAGCAGATTCTTCGAGCGCCTCGAATGCGCTGAGCTGCGGTTCGCATTCAGAAGTGTCGCCAAGATGCAGGATTGATGTCGCCAGCAATTCGATATCGACGGTCTCTCCGCTACACGCCCGCGCGAATTTTTCCGGATCGGAATAAAGTGCCTGAGCGACGATACCCCTGGCAATGCCTCGGTGCACAACCGAATCGGCAAGCGCGAATCCACGGGGTGCAAATTGGCCGAGTTCGGTGAAGCCGCCGCACGCCCCCTGCGCATTGAAGCAATCATCCAGTTCGCGCAACGCCAGGTCCTGGTGAAGAACCGGACTACCGCTACGGGAGCACAGACGCTCAACCTCGACGCGAACCCGTTCAAAGGGCAGGCCGAGGCGATCAGCGTAGCCGAGAATGGCGGCTTCTGCTACGGTGGGGCGACTCTGGAAAAAGCTGTGGCTGATCCCCGAATACAGCACCCGGCCATTCGCGTCGGTCATTGCGGTGTACGTGAAATCGGGAGCACGGTTGATAAAGCCGGCGTGCCCGAGGATGGAGCGATCGTCGGTCCAGGTTCGGCTGCCGGGTAACTCCCGGGGGAAGCCGTGGCGTACCACCGTAACCGGCGCCTCCGCCTCCGCCGCTTTCATGATCGCCAACCGCCGGATCGCCGGTAGCCAGGGCACTTCGGCCGAGTAGAAGTACTCGCGAGCCTCGCAGTAGCGTTCATACAGATCCCGCGCCGCTTCTCCAGCCGTATCGCTCGAAGCGCGAGAATGATCAATTCTGTGCAATCCGTCTGTCCAACCGTGCCGCATTTCCTCCAAGCTGTGGGTTTCGTCAAAAACGTTCCTGATCGAGAGAACCAGGCGCTCCAGTTCGGTTCTTTCGGCCAGGGTCAAATTCTCCAGTGCCGTTCGCCGGAGCAGTGCGGCCACCCGCAAGATTTCCAGTTCGGTTCGAGTCATGATCTCGAAGCATTCGGACAGGTATGTCTTCACGTCTTCCGGGAGATCCCGCCGTTCCAGCAACGCCCGGAGCCGGCTGTGCGCCGTCGCCAACGCCGCATTCCGGGACGGGCTGAACCAGGGGAGGTCGACAGGACGAGGGAGGGGCTGCCGTTCGGCAGCGGTGCCCGGGCTTTGCGGTACGCCGACTGTTTCCGCGGTTGCGGTTGCGCGACTTTGCGGTTCGGCGCTGGACGTTGCCGGTTCGGGCATGGCGGCCTGATTCGCGGGAACGGACTGCGGGGCCCGCAGCGCTCGCTTGCTCAGCGGAACCATGCGGCGGGCTTCGGCGGAAGGGCCGGCCTCAGGCGATTCACGCCTGCGTTTCACCGGGGAAGGCGCGAGGCTGTCCTGCCCAGGCGCCGTCGACACCCGCCGGCCGCCAGAGGAACCCTGGGTCGGCGCGGTGCAGCTAACGGTTGCACTGCCGTTGCCGGGGTTGGAGGTCTCCGCTGCCTTGTTCAACCCGTCCATTGGCTATCTCCTGTTGCACCGTCGCGAATTGGACCTGAGCAAGACGAGAAGGTTTCCCTGTGCCTGCTCCATCTACAGAATCCCGAGTAAGGTCGGGACAAGGGGCAAACCACCGTGTCTTGCGCACCACCCGACCGCCGGCGCCGGACGCGCCGACTGCCGGCATCAGGCGCCACATGCCGACCCAAATCCTCAACTGCTTCTACATTCGTAGTCCTGTGGAAACGCACGGAGCCCGGTGACCCCGGCATCGCCTGCCCGGCCGGCGCCCGCGTCCCGATCCCTGATGTTAAGGTGTAACGCGTCCGCCCGGCGTGTCCGATGCCGGGCCCCGCGCCCCGACCGGGCGCGGAATATTCCCGAAACGGGACCAGGCAACGTGAACCAGCCGCCACGTCTTGCAACCGAGTTCCTGGCCAGCGCGCCCGATCTCGAACGCTGCCCGTCCGGCGACGAACCGGAAGTCGCCCTGGCAGGGCGCTCGAACGCGGGAAAATCGAGCGTGCTCAACCGGCTGACCGGCAACCGCCGCACCGCCAGGGTGAGCAAGACGCCCGGGCGCACCCGGCTGATCAATTTTTTCCAGGTGGCCGGCGGGGGGCGGCTGGTGGACCTGCCCGGCTACGGCTATGCCAGCGCGGGCCGCCGGGAGCAGCAACGCTGGCAGCGGGCGGTGAACGAGTTCCTGTCATTCAGGAACCAGCTTGCCGGGGTTGTGCTGGTCACCGACATCCGGCATCCCGGCACGCCGTTCGACGTGGAACTCATCGACTGGGCCGCCGCCTCGGATATACCGCTGCACGTACTGCTGAACAAGGCGGACAAGCTGAAATCCGGCGCTCGACGCCAGGCGCTCACCGGTTACCGGCAGCAATACACCGGGCACATTTCGGTGCAGTTGTTCTCGGCCGCCAACGGCTTGGGAGTGGAGGAACTGCTCGCCGTCCTCGACGGATGGTTACAAGGAGACGGATCACCCCAGGCGCAGTCACTCGACTAAAGTGGCCGTGCGCAGCAGCG
>JAPOON010000712.1 GCA_026713405.1 Gammaproteobacteria bacterium | reverse complement strand
TCCGGCAATCGCTCCGATCTCGATGCCACGGCTTACCGGGTGATCCCCATGGTCGAGCGCACCGGGCGGCCGGATGCCGGTGCGCTGCTCGACCTGAAGCTGAGAACGCCGGACGGCGCGCTGGTGCCCCTGTCGGCCGTTGCGCGCCTCGAAGAGACGGTGGCGCCCCGGGTGCTGGCCCGGTTTCAGCAGAAGAACGCCTTCCGCATTCGCGGTGGGCTGATTCCAGGCCGCACCAAGGAGCAGGGGCTTGCCGCCATGGAAGAGCTGTCGGCCGAGTTGCTGCCGAGCCACTACGACATCGACTATGCCGGCGAGTCGCGGCAGCTCCGCCAGGAGGGCAATACTCTGGTCGGGGTGCTGGGCATTTCGCTGGCTTTCGTTTTCGTGGCCCTGGCGGTGCAGTTCAACAGCTTCCGGGATCCGCTGGTGGTGCTTCTCGGGTCGGCGCCGCTGGCGCTGTCGAGCGCGCTGCTCTTTACCTACCTCGACCTCACCACCATCAACACCTACACGCAGATCGGCCTGATCACCCTGGTTGGCCTGATCTCCAAGAATGCCATCCTGATCGTGGAGTTCGCCCGCAAGCTGCAGCTTGCCGGGGCGACCAAGTTCGAGGCGATCAAGAGCGCGGCCGCGGTCCGGCTGCGGCCGGTACTGATGACCGCCGGGGCCACCATAATGGGCCACATGCCGCTGGTATTCGTGACCGGCCCCGGCGCGGAGGCGCGCAACAGCATCGGCATCGTGCTGGTGGCCGGCATGCTGCTCGGCACCCTGTTCACGCTGTTCGTGCTGCCGAGCATCTATTACCTGCTGGCCGCCGAGCGGCGGGCGGAAGGAACATCCGGGGAATTGCAGCCGGCCGGCCCGGGCTTGCGCGCATAACGGGCATGCGGTCGGTGCATCGATCCTCCCGCATTGGCCTTTAGCGATTGATTGGGCGAAACTCCGTAGGTGATGCTTGAACCCTATACGGTGCTCGATTTCACCGACGCGCGCGGTGAACTCGGGCCCATGCTGCTCGGCGATCTGGGCGCGGACGTTATTCGTGTCGAGCTGCCCGAAGGCACTGCCGCCAGGCGCTCGGCGCCGCTGACCCGGGACGGAACGTACAGCCTTCAGTTCCTCGCTTTCAACCGCAACAAGCGATCCATCGTGGTGCAGCGGGCGGAGAGAGGGCTTCTCGAAGCCCTGATCGCCGGTGCGGACTTCCTGTTCGAGTCTTGGCCCGGGGGCCTGCTCGAAGCGTATGGGCTGGACTTCGGTGCGGTATCCGCGATCAATCCCGCCATCGTGCACGTGTGTATTTCACCCTACGGCCGGGACGGGCCGCGTGCCGGAGTCATCGCCAACGACCTCACGCTCGCTGCCATGGGCGGGCCCGTGTCACTGCAGGGCGACCCGGATCGGGCGCCGGTGCGCCTGAGCGTGCCCCAGGTGTGGCGGCATACGGGCGCCGAAGCGGCGGTGGGGGCGATGGCCGCTCACGCCAGGCGGATGCGCACCGGCACAGCCCAGTTCGTCGACCTGTCGGCACAGTGCGCGATGACCTGGACCATGCTGAACGCGATGGACGCCCATGCCATCCAGGGCGTCGACTTCGAGCGCAACGGTTCCGAGATGGGCGCGGGAAGTTCGGGTATCGAACTGCTCTACGCGACAGCCGACGGTTACATCATCGCCCTGCCCATGGCGGGCGTGATTCAGGGTTGCCTGGGCTGGATGATCGACGACGGGGTCGCCGACGAGTCGCTCTACGATCTCGACTGGGAGACCTATGACGCAAATGTCCGGAATCCCGATGCGCCGTCGTTCAACCTGCGTGACGGTACGGCCTTGTGTCAGCGCTTTTTCAGGCGGCATACCAGCGAGGAACTCTACAGGTTCGGCCTGGAGCACGGCGTATCACTTGCGCCCGTGAATACGCTGTCCGAACTGCTGGCGCTGGATCACCTGGCGGCGCGTGACTACTGGCGCGAGGTGGAACTCGGCGGGGGCGCAAGAGCAAAGGGCGCAGGCGCCTGGGCGAAGCCGTCGAACGGAGCCATGACCGTGCGTTCCCCTGCGCCGGCGCTCGATGAGCACGGCGAAAGCATTCGGGCGGAAATCGCAGCGGCAGGACACGGGAAACGGACGCCGGCGCCGATCGGGCCGGGCGATGGCGAACTGCCGTTTGCAGGGCTGAAGGTGGTGGATTTCGCCTGGGTGGGCGTCGGCCCGATTTCCACCAAGTTTCTGGCCGACCACGGCGCCACCGTTGTCAGGGTCGAGTCGGAGTCGCGTCCGGACGTGCTGCGCGGCTCCGTTCCCGCCAAGGACGGCATACTGGGCCTGAACCGGTCGCAGTTCTTCGGGGACTTCAATACCTCCAAGCTCAGCATCACCCTGGACATGAAGCATGCCGAAGCCCGCGAAATCGCGCGGCGGCTGGTGGAATGGGCGGACGTGTTCGTCGAGAGCTTCGCCCCCGGGGCCATCGGCCGCATGGGCCTGGGTTACGACGAAGTGAAGAAGCTCAATCCCGGCATCGTCATGATCAGCACCTGCCTCATGGGGCAGACCGGCCCGGCCCGGTCCCTGGCGGGCTACGGATACCACACCGCGGCCATCGCCGGATTCTACGAGATAACCGGCTGGCCCGACCGGCCCCCCTGCGGCCCCTGGATCGCCTACACCGACACCATAGCGCCGCGCTTCGTGACGACCGTTCTGGCGGCGGCGCTGGACCATCGGCGGCGTACCGGCCAGGGTTGCTTCGTGGATCTTGCCCAGCTTGAGGCCTCGCTGCACTTTCTGGGCCCGGAACTGCTGGATTTGCAGGTAAACGGCCGCGCGGCGTCACGGCTCGGTAACCGCAGCCCCCACGCGGCGCCGCAAGGCTGCTACCCTTGTGCGGGTGACGACCAGTGGGTGGCGGTCGGCGTGGACACAGACGGCCAGTGGCAGAGTCTGTGCGCCGCAATCGGCCAGGGCGACCTGGCGAACGATTCGGAACTTGCGACGCTCGAAGGACGGCAGGCCGCCCACGACCGCATCGATAGCGCAATAGCGGCCTGGACCCGCGAGCGAACGCCGCAGTCCGCCATGACGACACTGGTCGAGGCGGGCGTGCCCGCCGGGGCCGTGCAACGGAGCAGCGATCTGTTGAAGGACGAGCAATACGAACATCGCGGTTTTTACCGCTACCTGGACCATCCGGAAATGGGGCATATCCCCTATGCCGGGCATCAGTACCGCATCAGCGGATACGACAACGGTCCGCGCGGTCCGGCGCCGCTGCTCGGGCAGCACAGCTTCGAGGTCTTGAGCGACATACTCGGCCTTTCCGACGAAGCCGTCGGTGCGGCCTACGCGAACGGCGCCGTGACATGAGTTCGAGGGCATCAGCGCGAAAAAAACGGGAGGCTCCCGTGCACGATGGGTCTGAACTTTGTGTCGTCATGACCACCTGCAGTACGCAGGACGCGGAGCGACTTGCGATGGCACTGGTGGAACGGCGTCTAGCGAGTTGCGTGCAGCGCATAGGCATTGACAGCACCTATCGCTGGGAGGGGGCGGTTCAAAACGATCCAGAGACGCTGCTGCTGATCAAGACCCGGCGAGGCCGCTACGATGGGGTGGCTGCATTTCTGGCGGAAGGGCACCCGTACGATGAACCGGAAGTGCTGATGCTACCGGTGTCCAATGCCGGCGAGGGCTACGCCCGCTGGCTCGCCGATGAAGCGGCCGCGCACGCGCCATCGACGGTTTCCCGGCGGACGGCAACCTCGACCGAATGAGGGCCTGGCGCGGCCGGAAGGGCGGCCCCTAGTGCGATGCGCGCGCTGGAGCAGCGTCGTGATAGAGCAGGCGGACGCGGTGGAAACCGTCCTGCGGCGCATTT
>JAPOON010000711.1 GCA_026713405.1 Gammaproteobacteria bacterium | reverse complement strand
CTCTTGCGGCCCCCTCCGGCGTTTGGGGCGCCTGCGGGCGATTTGGGAATATCCGGGCGTCTCGGGCGCCGGCGGGCTCCTGCGGCGCCCGCGCCCCCCCTGGGGCCCCCCGCCGCACCTCCGGCAGACTGCCGCCGGGCTCACAGGGCAGGGACAGGATGCGAGACGTAGCGGGCAAGGTGGCATTCATTACCGGCGGCGCCAGCGGCATCGGGCTTGCAATGGCGCGCTCGTTCTCCGCGGCCGGCATGAAGGTGGTCATCGCCGACATCGAAAAGAGCGCATTGGCTACCGCACGGGCGGAGTTCGAGGCGCGCAACGCGGAGTTTCTCTGTGTCGAGGTCGATGTCACCGACCGGGACGCGCTGGCCGGCGCCGCCGATGCCGCCGAGGAGCGCTTCGAGAACGTGCACCTGGTGTGCAACAACGCGGGCGTTGTGGTGACGAAGCCTGTCGACCGGCTGACCTACGTCGGCTGGGACTGGGTGATGGGCGTCAACCGCGCCGGCGTCATCAACGGCATCCAGACGTTCACGAGCCGCATGATCGCCCACGGCCAGGGCGGTCATTTCGTCAATACCGCCTCGGTTGCCGGGCTCATCGCCGTTCCGGACCTCGCCATCTATACGGCTGGCAAGTTCGCCGTGGTGGGCCTCTCCGAGGTAATGCGCACCGACCTGGCTTCCCATGACATCGGCGTTTCCGTGCTCTGCCCGGCCATCGTCGACACCCGCATCGGCGAGAGCGAGCGCAATCGGCCGCCGTCACTCGTCGAAGGCGAGCCCGAGACCCCGACTCCCCGGGAGCAGGCCGAACGCGATGCACGGATGGAGGAGTTCCGCAAGGGCGCGCTGGATCCCGGCCTGGTGGGCGACATGGTGCTCCATGCGGTGCGGGAGAACGAACTCTACATACTCACCCATCCCGAGACTGAGGCCCTGGTGGCAGCCCGCAGCGAGGAAATGGCCGGCGCCTTTGCCCGCTGGCGTGCATTCCGTGAGCCGCAAAACATCTCTGACTCCAACATTGAGTCTGGTGGCGGGGCGACAAACTGACCGGGTCGGATTGGTGCACAGGTTTGCAACCCACGAGAGCAAAGATCCGGTTGATGCAGGCAAGCGATGTCGATTGAGTCAAGTTTGCTCCCTTTGCTCACTTGATCGTCGCGCAGGTGCTTCGCCCCGTTAGTAACAGAGATAGTCGAAATCGGCCCGTTGGCTGGACATCATGTCTTCAGCCGACAATTCGATCGCAGTGCCAAGAAGCAAGTCCGGATCGCCCCACTGATAGCCGGTTGGCCAGACGATCTTTGCCAGTTCCTGCCGTAGCTCTTGATGAATTTCTTCTCTGGTGGCTTCTCGGTCTTTCCGCTTCCACATGACTGCGATCATGGATATTTCCCGATTCGCCACCGACCAATCGGGAACTGCCCGAAAGCGAATCTGGATGAGAGACCGATACACCTTTCCGGGCAGTGATTGCCCTTTGGAGTGACGAGACCAGACACGCTCCCGAAATTTGGCGATTGCACGATCGAAATCATCCGGGAAAGCGAATTGACCGAATTTGCGTTCGAGCGCCGCCGCAGACCTGATACGGCCCTGTTCCGATGAGAATCCATCCTGCCGATTCCACCGTCTAACGAGGTTCTTCTCGACCGACATTACACGACGAAGATCTGCAAAAACGGTCTCTCCAGTGTTTTCAACCTCGGCAAAGTATGGGCGGCGACCACGCCTGACTTCGGGCAATTGTAGATCGCCTACCTGTATGAGAGGACAAACGGTCATGTAATGGCGCCCTCCGGTTCGGCGGACGATGTCACAGGTTTGGCTGATCGCAACCAGGCCGACGACACCTTCCGATTCCTCCCTTGCGTCGAAATCGTCGTCGCGGTCAGGCAGACCCGCAAACAGAAAGCCCCCTACGGCCAGCGCAAAGTCGCCCTGGCGCCATTGCTTGAGCGAGTCGTCGTCCGACTCTGCATGTCCCTCGCCCGTCAATGCCCTGCACCTTAACCGCGGTCCAAACGCCTCTTTCGTGACCTGGGCTTCGGTTCATACGGCAACGGCCCGATCTTTTCGGACCCATCGGCAGCATCGTGCGTAACGATCGGTCGAAACGTGCCGGTCCAGAAGCCGGATTCGGGTTCCGTAGTCGCCACGAGTGGCCGGTTCACTCCAAGACCGAGAGTATTGTGCGCCTTTGCGTATTGGGTCGACTTGATCAAGTCCAATACAGTCAGGCCAGACACCGAGGGTGCTTCGAGCGCCGTAGCGTTCACTTCGGATGAGCCGCGGTCCCCGAAACGCAAGACCTTCAATGTCTCGGCGACATGATGACGATTGACTTTCCTGATTTGGCCACCCTTTACCCAGTTGTGGATGGTTCTCCGGTCCACGTTCAGCAAGTCAGCGAGCCTTGTCCAATTCAACCCGGTCAGACGACGAATTTCGAAAACGTTTGCGTGAGCATCCATGACGCTTACGGACGCCCTGAGCAATTCGGCGTGACTTGCAGCAGACAAGTGGTCGAACATGCAGGAATGAGAAGTGGACCGAGTCGGAAAAATCCACGCCAAACGTTGCAGACTTTCCCATGAGTCCTCCCGCAGGGAAGATGACCACCCCTGATCGCATCTGCGCCCGACCAGGCTGATGTACGGGTCAACTGTCCGATTTGACCACGTATTCTCCCAAGTGGACGTGCCGACAGATCGAATTGTTTCCGATCCCTTCTTGTCGGTGGCTGGCACCAGGGCAGTGTCGTTCAAACCTGACCTCCACAAGCCCGTAACAATTCTTCGCTTACAACCCAGCGAAAAAAACCGTAGGAGCGGGACGCCAATTCAGTCACATGACTGCCAATTTCATCCGATTCGAATTTTTGCGTATCCGGAAATTCCTGGTACGCATCGGTGTCCAGAAACCAGCACGGTGCTGCCAGCGGTGGCATCAAGTCCGGCTCGTGGGTTTGATTGGGAGGCATGAATCCCCAACGTGCCGTCATCGAACCAGCCGCGGTCGTCGCGCCTACTTCACTCCAGGAGCGATTGATGTTCTTCAGGTGCACAGGAGTGCATAACCCCAATACCTCCGGACGAACCAGGCGCGGAAGGTCTTCCAGAATGTCTCCCTGAAATCGGTCCACATACCGTATCCCAACACGGCTCATGAAGCCGGGATTGACGGTTGACTCCAAGGCTTGTGAAACAGTGGTGGTTCGTTCGATGAAGTTCTGACGACTCGAGTAGGCTCGGGTTTCCAGCGCGAGGAAATTAGTGGCGAGCGACACTCGCCATCCCCCTTCGGCATCCATGAATCTCCAGTTCCGAAACGTCGTTTGCTTGGCACCTTCCGGTCCCACTTGCAGAACAAGGTTCTGGTCCTGATTGGACAAAGGATATTGCGATCTGATCAGTTCCTGGAATTCAGCGATATAGTCGACCTTGGCAATCGAAAGCACTTCCGGGAATCTGATCTGGACCAGTACGCCCGAGAGAGGCGTTTCCGGAAGCGGCACAGTCGGAGGTACCTTTCCCTCAAACGGGCCTTCATTGGAAAAGGTCATTTCGCCAGGCTCTGTTCGGCTCCAGGACCGTCATGCTAGGGGAAACAAAGTGGGAAATAAAGTGGGAAGTTTAAGAATTATCCACGTTGGCGAAGGAGTAATCGCCGCGCCACGGCAACGGGAGCTGACTGCGTTGCCGCTACGGTCCCTTGGCGTAAGTCTGCGGCAGAGTATGGTCCCCGTCGCACTGTCGAGAACCGGTTAGCATTGCGTCGCTG
Source organism: Gammaproteobacteria bacterium (assembly GCA_026713405.1). The sequence continues at coordinate 7,058 of JAPOON010000711.1, read as the reverse complement.
CGTGAATGGCCTCGCAGCGGCGCTTCAGCGCCAGCGCCGTCTCATCGAAGCCCCGGACGATCAGTTTGCGGAACAGCAGCATGATCAGCGGCGTGAGCAGCCCGCTGAACAGGTCGGTGGTGTGGTAGCTGCAGCTCGTCTCGGTCAATGCCGTAACGCGCTGTTCCTTGCTCGAGTACAGCACGAAGCGGGCCAGCACCTGCGTGTCCCACTCCAGCCGATGCGGCGGCTCCACGGCGCGTACCCATTCCTTGCGGTCCATGCTGTACGGCCCCATGACGATGTGCAGGTGGATCGGCGAATCCACCGCGAAGTCCGTTTCGAGCCGCGTGGTGAACGGGTTCCAGTCGCCGTAGGACTTCGCATCGGTAAGGACATCCCAGACAACGCTGACCGGGGCCTCGATGTGCATGGCTTCGGATGATTCCAGTATGCGTTTGAACACGTTCTCTACTCCCTCTCTCGCGTGGTACAAATCACTTGCCGAATCGAATTTCCGAGCGCCGCTTTAGCGCGCCGCGTCAGCGCCCCGGCAGGCCGGGTTGCGGACTTGCATGCAGCTTTCGTCCGTCAGTCACAGCGTCGACACCCACTGCTCCGCTTCCTCCCACAGCCGCCGGGCCACCTCCCGGTCTGCAGTCGTTGCGCCGGCCTCACCGATTCCGCAGCGCTCATAGTACCGGCCGCCCTGCAGCGGTTTGCGGCTCGCACACATGATGGACGTCTGCGCGCCGTGTTCGGGCCGCAGCAGTATGGGCGCATCGAGCCTCGGGAAAACCTTGCGCAAGGGGGCTGCCGGGGAATCCTCGGGGATTTCCAGCCGCGTCAGGTTGGTGGATACCGACCCCGGATCCACGGCAAAGGCTTGAAGGTTGTGTTCCCCTGCAAAACGCCGCTGCAACTCGAAAGTGAAATGCGCGAGCGCCAGCTTCGAGCGGCCGTAGGCATCCCAGGCATCGTAGCGCGGCGGCGCTGCAAAGAGACTCTCGTTGCTCACCGTTTCGTGCAGGTGGGAGACCACGTTGAGAATGCGGGCATCGCCGCTCTCCTGCCCGCCGCGCTCAAGCGCCGGCAGGAGAAGGCTTGTCAGGTGAAACGGGCCCAGGTAATTCGTGCGCCAGTGAACCTCGAAGCCGTCCGGCGAAGGTGGCGGCACCGTCGTTCTGGAAAATACGCCCTTGTGAACGCCCGCATTGTTGATCAGCACATGCAGGCGTCCGTCTCGGGTATCGGTGTACCAGGCAGCGAATTCGGCAACGCTGTCCGCATCGCAAAGGTCGAGGCGGCGCACGGCGACACTGCCTTCGCCGAGCCCGTTTCCGCCGGCAGTACCGAGCAACGACTCTTCCAACGATGCGGCGTTACGCAGGCAGGTCGCCACCACGTCCGCGCCCCAACCAGCCAGCGTGCGCGCTGTCTCGTAGCCGATTGAGCCGGGCGAGGCCCCGGTAACGATGACTTGCCTGCCGGACATGTCGACCCGCTCCGCCATTGGTTTGGGGCGAAACAGGCGATAAATGTGACCGGCGACCTTGACGATTGTGCTTGCCATCTGACCTTCAGAAGCTCATTTCACGCATCGGACACCAAGCTGCCGGGAAACCAAGGTCGGCGCCACGGACCCGGACGCCCGGACTTCATGGCGGCGTGATTGTAGATGCGTTTGACTGTCACGGACAGCGATACGCCCCGCAAGCATGGGCGACGCGCTGACTGGGCACCAACCCGATGGATCGGCGTGAGCGGGCGCCAACCTGACTCAGGCCGACGCCGTCTGAGAGCAGAATGGGTCGGGCTAAATGCTCGCCTTGAGGGAGAGGCTGTAGGTTATGCCGGGGTCGTAACTCTCGTAGGGCAGGTCGCCCTGGGTCCATTCGACTTGGTCGTTCAGGATGTTCTTCACCTTGAGTTCGAGTTCGAGGGGGGTGTCGTAAAGGTGAAAGGTGTAGCGCGCCAGAAAATCGAGTTGGCCCCGGGCTTCCTCGATGATGTTCGGCGCGTTCTCGGCGCCCACCAGTATGATCCGCTCGCCGGTGTAGTTGTACGCCAGCGAGCCCTCGAAGCCTGCGTCGTAGTTGGTGTAGGTGAGAATCAGGTTGCCGAGCATGTCCGACTGGCCGCTGATCTCCCGCTCGTTCTCGAACAGCCTCGCAATCTGGCGGGAGCCGGTGACGGGCACGTCGCTCGGCGATTCGCCCTCGCCGAACAGCGTCACCTCGGAATCGATGAGGGAGAAGTTCGCGTTCAGGGTGAAATAGTTCCAGGCCTCGCCCCAGCCGAACCAGTCATCGAGGAAGAGATCCTTGCGCAGTTCGAATTCGATACCTTCAAGCGTCGCCTCTTCGCCGTTGAACCAGGTAAAGATGTCGTTCTGCGCCTGTACCTTGCCGATCTCGATGGGATTGTCGAATTCCTTGCGGAACGCGCCGACCGAGAGGCTGTCGGCGGCGCCGAAATACCATTCGAGACGGGCGTCGTAGTTGTCCAGCTTGGCCGGCTCGGGAAAAACATTGCCACGGTACAGGTTCGAGTCTTCCGGATTGCGGATGGTGGTGCCGGTGATCTCCAGCAGGCTCGGCCGGTTGACCGTTTTCGACCAGGCCAACCGGAGCTGCAGGTCGTTGACGAACTCGAAGGTCAGGGATGCGGCGGGCAGGGTGTCCTTGTAGTCCTGGCTGACCGCGTTGTCGGTTCCTTCCTCGGTATTGCCCCCGAAGGCATCCGCGAACAGTGTCGTATCCTCGTAGCGCACGCCCGCCGCTACCCGGATACGCGGCGTGAGCTGGGCGTCCATGCCGCCGTAGAAGGAACTGGTTTCCTCGCCCGAGGTGGCGAACGGGAAGATGCCCGCCGCGTTGGCGGCGCCCGCGGAGAAATCGCGCGCATCGAGCCAGCCCTTGCCCCAGTTGTCGATCCCGAAAAGCTGTTCCGGGGTCATCAGCGCCACGTAGTCCGGCGCCGCAGGGGTCAGGTCGAAGCGGAAGAAGCGGTCGCGGCTGGCCCGCACCCGCTGATAGTCGGACCAGCCCGCCTTGATGTCCATTTCCACCTGGCCGAGCATCAGCGGCAGGTTCAGATCGACCCCGTACTCCTCGATTTCGTCCCGGAGTTTCGAGAACACCCGGTCGGGCGCCTGGAACACATCGCGCAGGTCGCCCGCGGCCTGGCGTCCCGGTGTCACCACTTCTTCGAGCCCGTCGGAATTGTCGGCATAGGTATAGGTGCGGGTGTCCGGAGCGTCGCGCGTGGCGGCGCCGTCGATGGCCCGCCAGTTGACGGACAACTGGTCGAAGGCGCCGATGTCGAAGTAATGTTCGCCCTTGAGCTGGGTGGAACGGATGTAGTTCTCCGTCCATTGCAGCCGGTAGCTCACCACCCGGGTGCCGGTGCTGACATCGTCTTCGCTGGACATCCCCCTGAACTGCTGCGTCTCGTCGTCGGTCTGGCGGAGGATCACCTGGGAAACCTGTATCGAGTGATCGTTGTTGAACTCGATGCCCAGGTTGAGGAAGCCGCTCCAGTTGATGGTCTGCCGCGTGGTGAACTGCCGGTAATCGACGGTCTGGGTACTGCCCCCGTCGACGCCCGTGAACTCGTAGCGCCGGTAATCCTTGTCCCGATTGTTGTAGTCGTTGCTGTACTTGCCCGCCGCAAGCAGGCCCACCGAGGCGCCGTTGTCGAAGTCGTACCGGTAGCCCAGTTCCCCGTCGCCGGTGTAGTTGGGCTTGAGCATGTCTTTCTCGCGGATGTGCCAGAAATTGAAGAAGCTGGCGCCGAGGCCGGCGCTGTCCGGCCAGGGCGTGGCCTCGAATTCCTCGCTCGAAATCAGCTTGATGTTGTCGGGGATGTTGCGCGTGCCGTCGTCGAAGCCCCAGTTGTCGCGCCCGCCGCCGCGGTAGGAGAGCCCGTCGCCGCCTGTTGTTTCGGAGTTGCCGCCAACCTGCACCTTGGCGCTGAGGTAATTTTCCTCCGGGATCGCCCTGGTGCGGATCATCACCACGCCGCCGCTGAAATCGCCCGGGTACTCCGGCGAGAAGGTCTTCTGCACCAGCAGGTTGCGCACGATGCTGTTGGGCACGATGTCGAGCGGCACGGTCTTCTGGAACGGCACCGGCGAGGAAATGCGCGCACCGTCCAGAAGAGTCGACGAATAACGTTCGCCCAGGCCCCGCACATAGACGTACTTGCCGCTCACCAGGCTGAGGCCCGTCACCCGTGAAAGGGCATCGCCGACGCTGGTGTCGGCCAGCAGCGCCAGGGCTTCCGTGTCGAGCACATTCGAAACCTCCGAAGTCGTGCGCTTCTCGTCCGGAATGAACTGGCCCAGCACGACCAACTCTTCGATGTCCTGGCTGGCCATGGCGATGGGGACTGCCGGCTCCTCTACGGGTTCCGCCTCCTCGGCAACCAGGTTGCCCGCCGCCAGAAACCCCAGCGCCAACGCCGCGGGAATGCTCGTGATTGTTCGATTCATGCGCTCACCCGATAACCCGATCCTTGAACGCGAACATCGCCAGGCCCGCAATGGGTGCCTGGCGATGCTCCCGTTGCGCCGTTAGTTGTCCAGCCCGACCGTCCAACCGGAACCCCAGTTGGCAATATCCGAGCCGATGATCGAACCGCCGGCATCGTCACCGAAACTCGCCGCCGGCAGCGGCACCGGGGTCGGCGTCGAGCCGTCTTCGGTCACGTTGGTGGAGCCGTCTAGGAACGTCTGTACCGCCGCCACGTCATCGCCCTCGTTGACGGTTGCGCAGTCCAGCTTCACGCCGGAGAAGCGGATGCGCGTACCCAGAAGGTTTGCCGATTCACCCTGTACCCGCAGGCAGTTGGCAGACCCGGATACCTCCGAGTTGTACAGGTGCAGGCCGGTGCCCCGCCGCAGCCGGATGGCGCGTTCGCCGGAATGGCCCATCATGGTCATGTTGGCGATGTAGGGTTCGGAGATCGGGGTCGCCTGCTCGTCGCCCTCGCGGTTGTCCGCTTCGATCATGTTGTCGGCGGATACGGATTCCGGTTGCAGGATGTGCAGGTACTGGATGCTGCCGACCCAGCCGTCCGTCCAGTCGAGGCTGTCGTCGGCGTTGCCCACCAGCACCACGTGGCTGGCGTTCACGGTGCCGCCGAAGAACTCGACCCCGTCATCGAGGTTGTTGTAGACCTGGATGTAGTCCACAACCGTACCGTCGCCAACGCCCTGGAAGGCAATGCCGTTCAACTGGTTCTCCGGATCGACATTGGAACCCGCGAACTTCACGACCACGTAACGCAGCGTACCGCTCGAGTCGTTGGCGTCGTCGCCGCCGAACAGGCCGGAATTGGCCTCGCCTTCCTTGGTGCACTCGGCCGTGCCGCCCTGGGCGCCTTCCGGACAGTCGTTGATCGGCGCGTTGCCGTTGATCACGAGGCCGCCCCACAGGCCACGCTCGCTTACCGGGTCCGTGACTTCGCCCGTCACGTCGGCGACCGCGGTCAGGGTGATGGGCGAGTGCCGCGTGCCGTTCGCCTCGATGCGCGATCCGCGGGCGATGACCAGGAAATCCTCCGGGTCGTCGCCGATGATCGTCGTGCCCGACTCGATGCCGAGCACCGCCGAGTCCCGGTTGTCGCCACCGATGGTGACCTTGCCGTCCAGTATGTAGTAGTTGGAGCGGGTCAGCGTGATGTCATCGGTGATCGTGCCGGACAACTCACAGGTGCGCCGGCCGCTCACCCACTGGGCATCGGGCAGCTGGGTGCTGCCGTCCGGGCAGACGAAGTCGGTTGCCGTGTGCGGCATGCCGACCGCCCAGCCGTGGGTCCAGTCCTCGTCGGCGTTCCTGACGGCGCCGATGAAGTCCGTGTCCTCGAAGAAGCTGTCGCTGGACAGGTCGGCGGCTTCCACGACCTGCCCGGTCGTCGAAACGTTGCTGCCGTCGAGTTCGGCCTGAATGGCCGCCACGTCGTCGCCTTCCACCACCGTGTCGCAGTCGAAGCTGACGCCATCGAAGGTGATGCCGGTGCCGAGCTGGTCGAGCGAAGCGCCCTGAATGCGCAGGCAATTCGCGCTGTCCTGCACCACGCTGTTGTAGAGCTCCAGACCGGTACCGCGCCGCAGGCGAACGGCCCGCTCGTCGGACTTGCCGGTGATGGTCATGTTGGCGATGCGCGGCAGCGAGCGCGGCATGGCGTCTTCATCGCCTTCCCGGTTGTCGGCCTCGATGCCGTTGTCGCCGGAGTCGTCGGCCTGATCGATGACCAGGTACTGGATGTTGCCCTGCCAGCCGTCCGTCCAGTCCAGCGAGTCGTCGGCGTTGCCGGTCAGCACGACGTGCTTTGCGTTGACGGTGCCACCGAAGAACTCGACACCGTCGTCGAGGTTGTTGTGCACCTGGATGTAGTCCACCTCGGTGCCGGAGCCCACCCCCTGGAAGGCGATGCCGTTCAACTGGTTCTCCGGGTCCACGTTGGAGCCCGCGAATTTCACGACCAGGTAGTTGAGCACGCCGCTGGAGTCGTCGGCGTCATCGCCACCGAACAGGCCGGAGTTGGCTTCGCCTTCCTTGGTGCACTCGGCGGTGCCACCGGTGGCGCCTTCGGGGCAGTCGTTGATGGGCGCATTGCCGTTGATGACCAGGCCACCCCACAGACCCCGGTCGTTGTCGCTGGTCTGACCGGCAAGATCGGCCCGGGCGGTGAGCGTCACCGGCGCCGTGCGCGTGCCGTTGGCGACGAACCGGGAGCCCCGGGAAATGACCAGGAAGTCCTCGTTGGTGCCGCCGAAGATGGTGGTACCCGCCTGGGCAGTCAGGGTGGCGGATTCGGTGTTGTCACCGCCGATGGTGACCTTGCCGACCAGTTCGTAGAGGTTGTTGCTGGTGAGCAGCACGTCGTCGGTGCTGGTGTTGCTCAACTGGCAGACCCGCATGCCGGCCAGGTCGCGGGTCGACTCGTTGGTACCGGCCGGGCAGCCGAAGTCGGGCTGCGTGGCGTTGCTGACGGAACCGGGGTAGGTCCACCCTGCCGACCAGTTCTCGGTGCCGAAGGCGCCGATGAAGTCCGTGCTGTCGAAGAAGGTG
>JAPOON010000710.1 GCA_026713405.1 Gammaproteobacteria bacterium | reverse complement strand
TGGAATTTCCCCAACCCGCATCGCCGATTCGCTTTCTGGAAGCTGCCGAGTTGCAGGCATTCGAGGATGACGGCGCCATTTGCGCAAGGGGGCTCCTCGATCCGGCGACCATTGAAGGGCTGCAGGTGGCGCTGGAAGATGCGCTGCAGAAACTGCGCGTGATCAAGGTGAACCTGGCTAGTGAAGACGATGGGTTCAGCGGCGACGTATTCACCTGGAAACTGCACGACGGATTCCGCGATTTTGCGCTTTTTTCGGCGCTGCCTACCTTGGCGCAGCAGATCCTGGGCACAGATACGGTGAATTTCTTCTACGAGCAGTTCTTCGTCAAGCGGGCCGGTTGCCCCGTGGAAACCCCCTGGCACCAGGACATTCCGTTCTGGCCGGTGGAAGGTTCGCAGATTGTCTCGTTCTGGATCACCCTGGATCCGGTCTCGCGTGCGTCGAGCGGCCTGGAATTCGTGCGCGGCTCGCACCGGTGGAGCACCCGCTACAAGGCGGTAGCCCCCAAGCGCGACGGCTACCTGGCGGACACCGACTTACCGGAGGCGCCTGACTATTCCAGGCTACGTGACGACTACGACGTCATCGGCTGGGACATGAATCCCGGCGATGTGATCATCTTCGGCCCGACCGTCATGCATGGTTCGGCCGGCAACGCATCCAATCTGCACGATCGCCGTGCCGTGGCGTTCCGCTACGCCGGCCGAGACGTGCGCTACGCGCCACGCCACGCCACCATGCCGTTGTTGTGGGAGCACGGCCTGGAGCCGGGAGATGCACTCACGGGCAGCCTGTTTCCGAGAGTGTGGCCCAACGTAATCGATTCAGAAGTGGCGCGCCGCATGCAGGGGCCGGAACCGCCCGCGGGTGCCAACGTGGCGGCGTTCCGGCAGCACCTGGTCGAGCATGGATTTGGGCCGGGCGGCACCAAGAAGACGATTTTTTTCGATCTTTGATCCGCTTTGCCTGCTGCGCAAATGGCAGACCCAATCCCCTGGCCAGGGCGTGCAGCCGCTGGAGCGAGCGCGCGATTTGTAATACAGTCCATATTACAAAGATTCGAGGGTTGACCATGAGCATCAGGACAGTCCGGCTCGACGACGAATCGGAAAGGACCCTGGCAGCCTTGCAGAAAGCGACGGGACTTTCGATTTCGGGCGTGCTCAAACGCGGATTGCACGCGTACGCGTCAGTCGCGGAAAAGACAGCGTCAGTGAAGCCGTATGAGATCTATAGTCGGATCGAGCTCGGCCCCGAAGGCGATGCAGTCGGGCCGGCCACCGACCGGAAGGAGCGGGTCTCGGAGAATATTCGCAAGAAATACGGGCGATGATCCTGGTCGACGCCGGGCCACTGATCGCCCTGTTCGACCGGAGAGACGCAGCGCATCGGCGATGCGTCGAGACACTCAAGCCAATCGATGAACCCATGGCGACCACCCCGCCGGTTCTCACCGAGGCATTCCACCTGCTCAACCCGTCGAGCGCCGGCGCATTGAACCTCATGGACTTCATCTCCGAGGGAGGCCTTGACGTTCTCTTTCTCAATGAGGATGTATTGATGCGCTGCTTCGAACTGATGGCGCAATACGCCGACGCGCCAATGGATTTCGCCGATGCCTCGCTGGTGGCCATGGCGGAATCCCACAATTCGCGAAAGGTCTTTTCGATCGATCGAGGCGACTTCGCCACCTACCGCATCAAGCGCGGTCACCACTACATCACATTCGATGTCCTTGGGTGACCAGAACGTGCCTCGATTTACCGAGCCGGCGATCACCTCCACTTGTTGCGAAAACCTGAGGTGTGGAGCGCGAAATGTCACTCACGGCATCCTCCCGAGTCGATCGTCACATCTTGTGGGAAGTGTTCCGCCTTGAATCGGAACACGCACCCCGCAGGTCGAACCCGCTCTCAGTCCTGAAGCGGATTCCGCACGGCTAGGTTCGGAAACCGGCTGAAGTCCCGGTCGGCGGTCCAGAATTCCGTGACGCCGTGCCCGACACAGAGGGTAGCGACACGCGCGTCATGCACCACCGGCCCTCTCACCCGGCCGTTGCGAAGCTGGTTCTTGAGCAGGTCCCAGTGCGAGTCCGTTTCAGACAGGAGCAACGCGACCGGCGACGCAAACCATGCGTCTACCTGGTCGATCACTTCCGCGATGGTGGATGGTGGATCATAGATCCGCGCATGGCTCGCAATCGCCAGAAACTCGTGAATGCACGGCCATGGCAGCCCCCAGGTGACGCGCCCTTCGGCGAGCGAAGCGACGCGCTCCCGCGCCTTTGCATGCCACTCCGAGTCCGCGCGGTGGGCGTAGACGAGGATGTTGGTATCGGTCGCGATCACCCGCCGCGATCCTCGTAGATGGCTTCCCGGATGCGTGCCCAGTCGGCGTCGCGATAGCCGCGTTGCAGGCCCCGGCCAGCCACGGACGCATCGCGCAGGACAAAGCGCTGCCGGTGCCCATCGTCGCGCATCGCCAGGCGCAGGCCACGTTCAACCAGTGACCGCAGGGTCGTGTTCTCCCTTGCCGCATGGGCTCTGGCTTTCCTTGCCAGGTCATCCGTGATCTCGATCGTCGTCTTCAATATGGGTACCCGTTAATACTGATACAGGCAACCATACTATAAGTGCCGTTTACCTGTATCAATATCTGATACTGCTCCAGCACGCATGCCCGTGAAGCGCTTTCAACGTCGCGGTTGAAGGTTGCGATTGCGCAGATAAGTCAGAAAGAAGGGTCGACTGTCGAGCCGACGACCGCCGCCAGCAAACCGAACAGTCTTCGCAGTTGTCGTTCCAGGAGCGCAGGCTCCCAGATTCCAGGTTCAAGCTTCCCGTTTAGGCAAGTCGTCGGTACGGCTGCCCAACTGGTCGCCGAAATACTCGATCAACTCCACAATGTGCCCGTCCGGGTCCTCGAAACAGACGACACCCTGAACCCCGATCACCGGGTCGGGGTCGCGCACCGGATTCGTCGGCTTGAAGCCGCGGCTTTCCAGGTCGGCCGCGGCGGCATGGACGTTTTCCGTAAGCAGCGCCATTACCCGGGGAATGCGTTCCTCCAGAGACTTGCCGTCGTTGGAATTGCGCCAGCGGGGTTTCACCCACTCGATGAGATCGATGCGGGTCTGCAGCTTGTCGTCGTGCGGCAGAACAAGCTGAACCGCCCTGCCCTGCGCGCCGGGGATCATGTTGAAGTTGTCGCCCACGTAGTCCGGCCAATGCACCTCGCGGTTGTCCTTGATGGGTTCGAACCCGAAGTGGGCGTAGAACGCCATTGACCGTTCGACATTCGTGCACGGCAGGATGAAATGAAAGATCGAGCGCGCACGCCATTTGCCTGCTTCAGCCATCGTCATCCGCTCCAGCGCCAGCCGACCCGCACACCGTAGGTGCGCGGCGGGTAATAGGTTACAAAGCTGTTGCTGCCCGTGGACAGGCCGTCGGAGACGGTCAGGCCACGCTGATTGTCCTCGTCGGTGACGTTTTTCGCGAACAGGTCCACAACCCACCGGTCGCCGGCGCCCGTCCACATCAGCCTGAGGTCCAGGGTGTGGAAGTCATCCCCCTGGTGCCGGTCGATGTTCTGCACCCGGTAATAGACATCGTCCTGCCAGTAGAAGTCCACGCGTGCGGTGACCGCGGTGCCGTTCGCCAGCGGCCAGTCGTACTGGGCGGTCAGGGCGGTGGTGAACTCCGGCGCCCGGTTCAGGGTGGTGCCGTCCAGCGAGATGGCGGGCGTGAACTGGTAGCGGTCGAACTCGGCATCGAGCCAGGTGACCGTGGCATTCAACTGCAGGTTGTCCACCGGGATGAAGGTGCCTTCCACCTCGAGCCCCTGGATGGTCGCCTCGGCGGCGTTGTCGGTAGTGAACAGGGTGAACAGCAGGAAGTTGACCTGCAGGTCCTGGTAGTCGTTGTAGAAGGCCGAGACGTTGACCTGGGCTCGGTCTTCCAGGAACCGGCTCTTGAGCCCCAGTTCGAAGGAATCCACGATCTCCGGATCGAAAACATCGAACTGGCCGATCGAGAAACCGCCGCCCTTGTAGCCGTGCGAATAGCTCACGTAAGCCATGGCGTCCTCGGCGAAGAACCAGTCGATGCCGACCTTGCCGCTAATCTCGTCCCATTTTTCTTCCATCACGGCCGCCAGGTCGACGCCGAACGCCGGGATCTGCTGGAATTCGTCGATCCACTTCTCGTCCTGGGTCCAGCGCAGGCCACCGACGACCCGGAACGGTGCGCCGCCCACATCCCGGAAGTCATAGGAAGCCTGGCCATAGAGCGCCACGGACTCCGTTTCGAGCGCACCGCCGTTCATGAAGACGAAGCCGGCGATGGAGCTGTCCTCGAAGAAATAGTCGGTTTCCAGGTCCTCGTCGAAGTAGAAGGCGCCCAGAATCCACTCCCAGGGCCCCTCCGAGGTGGAGACAAGCTGCACTTCCTGGGTGAACTGGTCGGTTTCCATGTGCCATTCCTGGAACTGCACTGCGTTGTCCGACATGTCGATGTCCGTGTCCTGGTACCACTCGTTGTCGATGTAGCCGGTGGTCGCCACCAGTTCCGCGAAGCCGAGATCCCAGGTCAACTTGCCCGAAAAGTAGCGGTTCTCGAGGTCGAGATTCTCGGGATGGTTTTTCGCGACCTTGCGCGGATCGGTGGGATTGGGGGTCGCCCCTTCGTAGACGTTGATGACGAATCCACCGCCGAAGTCGACGGGCCCGAACGGTTCGCGGCGCTTCTGCGACTGCCGGCCCTCGCTGTCGAACAACTGGGCGGTCAGCACGATGTCGGCGCTGTCGCCGATGTCGAACTTGAGCTTGCCCCGCACGGAGGTGTAGTCGGTCTGGTCGCCGTCGTCGCCGGCGGAGTTCTGCTGGTAACCGTTGTCGTTGTCGCTGATGAACGACAGGCGGCCCGAGACACCGTCGCCCAATTCGCCGCCGAAAGCCGCCCGGACGCGCTGGCGGCCGTAGTTGCCGATGGTGACATCGAGGTTCGCATCCGGTTCCGCGCTGGGTTCCCGGGTGATCACGTTGATCGAGCCGCCTGTGGTATTGCGCCCGTACAGGGTGCCCTGGGGTCCGCGCAGCACCTCCACCCGTTCCAGGTCCCACATGTCGCCCGGCATCGCCGACGGCTGACCCACGTAGATGCCGTCGACGTGGTAGGCCACGCCAGGGTCGAAGCCGGCGACCAGTTGGTCTGACCCGATGCCGCGGATGTAGGCGTAGGTGACCGGCGACTGGGAATTGTGGCTGATGACCAGGTTGGGCGCGGAGAACTGCAGATCCTCCAGTTCTTCGATACCCCGGAGATCCAACTCGTCGCTGCCATAGGCGGTAATGGCGATGGAGGTTTCCTGCACCGTACCGGCGCGCTTCTCCGCCGTGACCAGCACCTCCTCGATGGCCTGACCGTTCGCGGTATTCGCCGCCACGATTGCTGCCATCAGCAATGCGGGCATTGTCCGGACCAAGTTTGGCGTCATGTTCTCTCTCCTCTTCCTGCAACCAGGGTTATATAACACTGGTTATAAATCGTCCACTGGACCCCACCTCGCGTTCGCTTCCGTCAATTCGGTCAACTTCGCGTCCGGCCGTCCTCCACTTGCTGTTCGGAGGCATCGCCTTGCATGTGCGCACTCCCGTACAGCCGCCCCAGATAGCGATCCACCAGGCCGGTCACGCCCTTGCGTGAGCCCCTGGCGCCCGCCATCAGGTATTGCACGCCGGCGCCGTCACCCAGCGCCGCGATCGCGCGCGCCTCTTCCTCGATTCGGATCGACTGCGGCAATTCCCCGTCTTCGACAGATTCCTTGAGGGTGTCACCGATCCTGCCGAGCCACTCCCGATAGCGCCGCTGTTCTTCCTTGCGCATCTCCGCGCTCGTCTCCGAGCGGTGCCACATTGCAACCCACGCGCGCCAGCGGCCCGCCGAAGCCCTGTCGGCGGGTAACGCCTGCAGCATGAGTTGGCGCAGCGCTGCCCGCCCACGGCTGGTTTGCTTCACGTCCACCATGCGCGTTCGGACCTGGTCGCCGAAATGGTTGAGCGCCTGTTGAATCAGTTCTTCCTTGTCGCCGAAGTAGTGAACCAGGGCGCCGGTGGTATACCCCGCCCGCTCGGCAACGGCGCGTACGGTCGTGCCTTCCAGGGAGCGTTCGAGAATGGTTTCGCAGGCGGCTTCGATGAAGTCCTGGCGGCGCTTGGCGTGATCGACGACTTTCGGCATGTGTAGGCTACAGCAGCGCGATGGGATTCAGGGGAGAGCCGGTGCCGCCGGGAATCTTCAGCGGCGCGATGGTCAGCAGGAATTCGTAGCGCCCGAGGCGCCGGCAGTGGTCTGCCAGCGCCTCCGTGTCGAGATTGTGCAGCAGGGTCATGCCCATGCCGCAAATCCCCAGGTAATGGATGGGTATCGGCCAGCCGGGACAGTCCCAGTTGGGCTGGGGGTCGTTCATGTAATCGCTGCCCAGGATGGACACACCCCGCTCATGGAGCCAAGTTGCGCACTCCGGATGCAGGCCGGGCATGCCCGTGGCCACGGGGTCGGTATGGCCCTCCTCCGCCACCCTCCGCTGGCGCCCCTTGTGGACAATCAGCACGTCTCCGGGTTCTACGCGCACGCCGCCCGATTTCTCGGCACGGCTCATTTCATCCGCCGTGATTCGATGAAATCCGTCCAGCGTTTCCGTGCCCGCCGTTGCCGGCAGGGCGAGCAAAACGCCCCGGGTGACGATGCCGTCCGCCATCGGCGCCATGTCGTTGCGCAGCGCGCCGGTGCTCCTGACATCGGCTGCCGGATAGCCGTTGTACATCCGCTCCCGCACGAAGACGTGGCAGAGCGCGTCAATGTGCGAACAGGCAATGCCGTGGTGCTGTACGCCGATATAGTCGAGCGCCACCGAGAGCCCGGGGACGCCCGGATAGTGAGGGTCGTCCCCCGCCCGTATCATGCGGTGTTCCGCCGGCCAGCCGTTGTGCGGGCCGGGCGCGGTGGGCCAGGGGTTGCCGAGACCGACCGGGACGCCCTCCGAGACCAGCCTGCTCGCGGCGATTCGTTTCTCGGGAGTGATCAGGTTGAGCGCGCCCGCCTGGTCGTCATCGCCCCATCGTTTCCAGTTGCAGACCCGGCTCCAGAGGGACTCGCAGTACTGTGGGGTTACCACGGCTGACATCGGCGCCCCCGCCTACCGCGCCGCCTCATCGAAGTGCGGAATGCACTTCTCGCCGATCAGCCCGATGGTATCGATCACTTGTTCGTGGGGAACCTCGCCCATCTGCACCAGGCACATCAGGCGGTCCATGCCGATTTCCCGGAACTTCTCCATCTTCGCCACGCAGGTGCGCACATCGCCGACGATCACCGAATCGATATGGCGGATGGTCTCGAAAATCTCCTCGTTGGAAATCTCTTCCCCCACGAACTCCCGCTTCATCAGGCTGACCACCGGGTTCGGATCCGATGTGTCGGCCGGGTCAGGTACCTCGCGCTCCGTCAGGGCGACGGTGGAAGGCCGCGAACGGGGATCCGTCTGCCCGCGAATGGCCTGATAGAAAATTTCCCTCGGCACGTTGAATACCCGGGGCGCGGAACTGACGTACCACAGCGCGGACCGCGGCGCGCCGCTCTCCACCGCCTGCTTCTCGCTCTTGTTGACATGCACGAAAGTGGCCACCGCGGCCTGCTCGTTGACCGTTCGCCCGTTGGGTTCCAATTCCGCGATGGCCGCTCGGTACGCCTGAGTCATGGACTGCAGCGCTTCAACGGGCGCGAACAGCGTGGTGGCGAGTACGCCCACCCCCATTTGCCCGGCCCGTTCGAATGACGGCGGGCTCGAACAGGTGTGCCAAAGCGGTGGATGAGGTTGCTGGACGGGTTTGGGGAGCACTGTGCGTTCGGGAACCGTCCAGTGCTTGCCGTTCCAACTGAACGCTTCGTCCTGCCACGCGCGGGGCAGCAGTTCCGTCAGTTCCACCAGGTCGTCCACGGAGGACTCCTCGGAGACATCGAAGGTCTCCCACTCCCTGCCCCCGGATCGGGCAAGGCCCACCTCGAGCCGGCCGTCGCTCAGGTTGTCCAGCAATGCGGCCCGCTCCGCTGCGCGCAGCGGATGATTGATCTTGAAAGGCGCCAACACTCCGGCGTGGCCGAGGCGCAGCTTCTCCGTGCCGGCCGCAATGGCCTGCAGCACCATTTCCGGGCACGAGCTGTAACTGAAATCCGGCGTGCAGTGATGCTCGACCTGCCACCAGCAATTGAAACCCGCCCGGTCCGCGGCCTGGGCCTGGGCCACGGTTTCCTCGAACAATTGAGGGAACCCGCCGTTGGCGTCACAATCCCGCTTCTGGAGTTCAGTGAATATGTCGAGCTTCATGTGCAACCGGCGGAAACATAACAGACGTTATATTAAGGGCGTAGAATTCGGCACGTCAATGGACCCGCCAACAATCCTCAGGCGCCGTTGCCCGGAGTGACAATGTCATTTGCCATAGTTCCCCCACAGACAACGGCCACACTACTCCTGGCCGCAATCGCCCTCGGCTGCCTTGCAATAGGCCTTCGCCTGTTGTTGTTCGATGGCCTCGAGGCCTGGACCGCCTGGACGGTGCGCGGTTCGGGAGCGCTGGTACTGGCGTTGGCAGGCGCGTTCGCTTATTTCCTATGGGGCGCTTTCCACTCGAACGTCACGATCGAAGGCGGCTCGGTCCGGCTGCAAGTGCCAATCTACTCCGTAACGATCCCCCTCGACTCGATCGATGCAGAGCGCACGAAGATCCTGAACCTCGAGTCACACCGTGAACTGAAGCCGGCGATGCGCACGAACGGGCTGGGCGTACCGGGCTATTGGTTGGGCCACTTCAGGCTGAAAAACGGCCATCGCGCGCGGCTCGCGCTAACGACACGGTCAAGTGCCGCTTACGTTCCGTTTGATGAGCGCACGGCACTGCTCATAAGCGTCGACCAGGGCGAGAAGTTCATTGAGGCGCTGAAAGGCGCGGCCGCTGGTTAGCAACCGCGCAAAACGCGCTTGGCCCCGTATAACGCTGCAGTGGGGCAAAACCGCGCGCCAGCATTCGACGTCAGTATGCCGACGCGGCGTCGATTCACCGGTTTTCGGCAAACCTGTATGCTCGGCGGATGGAACCCTTCTCGATTGCCGGGCCGGCCGGTGTGCTGGAGGCCCTACTACGCACGCCCGTAGTCCCGGGCAGCAACCTTGCGATCCTCTGTCATCCGCATCCCCTCTATGGCGGCAGCCTGTCCGATGCGGTACTCGACCTTGTCGGCCGGACCCTCGATGAGGTTGGCGTAAACTGCCTCAAGTTCAATTTTCGGGGCGTGGGAGCAAGCGAGGGCGACTTCGACAACGGGCGCGGCGAGGCGGAAGACCTGCTTGCCGTCGTTGATTGGGCTCGCGGGCAAGGCGTCAAGTCGCTGTGGCTCGGCGGTTATTCGTTCGGTGCTCACGTGGTCTGCAAGGCCCTGCCGCAAGTCCCCGACGCTGAGCGTGTGCTGCTTGTGGCTCCACCGACCGCGGCCATGGACATATCCGAACCGGCAACCTCCTGCACCGTGGATGTATTCGCCGGCGAGCGCGACGACTTTGTCGACCTCGACAATCTTGGCGACTGGCACGACGCCCGGATCCACGTCATTGCGGGCGCAGACCACTTCTTCGGCGGCAGCGCGCAACACTTGCAGGAAACTATCGCGCAAGCGGTTTCCCAAGCATGAATCCGGGCCGCTCACCCAACGCCTGAGGCGGGCGTAACGGGGAGACCACCGAGCCGTTCGCGTTGTAGAGCGCGACGGGTGACAGTATGATAGCGCCACAATGATGGTGCGCACTCAGATTTCTCTCGATGCGGAATTACACCGCCGTGTGCGCGGCCGCGCCGCCAGGCTTGGGGTATCGCTCGCGGAGTACATCCGCCGGCTCGTAGACCGGGACCTGGCAGAAGCCCCAAGAAAGGTTGATCGGTCCCTGATTTGCGACCTTGGCGCTTCAGGAGGCTCCGATATCGCGCTGAACAAGAGTCGTATGATCGGGGAGGCGTTCGGTGCGGCGAAGAAGTCCCGTACCGACGCCACGTGAGCCTTTTCGTCGACAGCTCCGCCTGGTACGCCGCCGCCGACCGGAACGACCGGCACAACGCCCGCGCTAAACAACTCCTGGCGACCGAAGAAGCATTGGTCACCAGCGACCACGTCCTGGTTGAATCCTGGCGGCTCCTACACCATTTCCTCCGCCCTGGCGCTGCAGAAACATTCTGGGAAGGCTTGCGAAGCGGCGTAGCGGCCGTAGAGCAAACCATTGATGCCGACCTTGAAGCTGCCCGGGCTATCGGGGAGCAATTTCCCGATCAGGACTTTTCCCTGGTCGACCGGACCTCATTCGCCCTGATGGAAAGGCTCGGCGTATTGCGGGCGATTTCGTTCGACGATGATTTCGCGATCTACCGATTCGGGCGCGGCCGCAAATCTGCCTTCGAGGTTTTGAGGTGACCGGCCGGATCCGGCGAATCGAATTCCATAGCTGGCTGTGATAAAAGCGCAGTAATTCTCTCTCCGACGGACACCCCACCAAATGCCCGAAACACGGGAAGAAATCGCCGAAGCATACCGGCAGAACACCCGGGATTGGCAGCAGGCCTGGGCCATCGATGTCGACCGGGACCCGTGGGACATCCCGCTCGAGGAGATGGACCCGGCGCACCCGGAACTGTTCCGGACAAACAAGGTGCTGCCCTGGTTCGAGCGGCTGCGCGCCGAGTCGCCGGTGCACAAAAGCGCCAACAGCCAGTTCGGGTCATTCTGGTCGATCACCCGTTACGACGACGTGAAGTATGTGGACACCCACCACGACCTGTTTTCGTCGGATATCTACAACGGCGGCATCCGGCTCGGCGGCAAGCCCCTTGAAGGTCCGCCGGACCCCATGTTTCACCTGCCCATGTTCATCATGGCCGACCCACCGGTACACGAACAGCAGCGCAAGGCCGTCGCGCCCATGTTCGCGCCGTCGAAACTCGGCCGCCTGGCTGACCTGATCCGCAAGCGGGCGGCACGGATCCTGGACGAGTTGCCGCGGGACGAGACCTTCAACTGGGTGCGGCGCGTCTCCGTCGAGTTGACCGGGCAGATGCTGGCGACGCTGTTCGACGTGCCCCAGGAAGACCGCCACAAGCTGATCCACTGGTCCGATACCGTGGAACGCATTGCCGACCCCGACTATTTCGAGACCGCCGAGGAGGGTTTCAAGGAACTCTGGACCTGCTTCGAATACTTCAACGCCATCTGGCAGGAACGCGCGGCGAAGGCCGACCAGGGCGAAGACCTTATTTCCTTCCTCGCCCGGGGCGAGGCGACACGGAACATGACACCCAGCGAGTTCCTGGGCAACATCCTGCTGCTCATCGTCGGCGGCAACGACACCACGCGGAATTCCATCTCCGGCGGCGTCCTGGCCCTGAACCAGTTCCCCGGCGAGTTCGAGAAACTCAAGGCCAATCCCGGCCTCATTCCCAACATGGTACCGGAGATCGTCCGCTGGCAGTCCCCGGTCGCCCACATGTGCCGCACCGCCATGGCGGACACCGAGATTCGCGGCCAGCAGATCCGCAAGTGGGACAAGCTGTGCATCTGGTACCTCTCCGGCAACCGGGACGAGCAGCACATCCCCGAACCCGACCGCTTCTGGATCGAACGCCCGCAGGTGCGCAATCACCTGGCCTTCGGCTTCGGCATTCACCGCTGCCTGGGCAACCGCCTCGCGGAAATGCAGCTCGGCATCATCTGGGAGGAGATACTGAAACGTTTCCGGGAAGTGGAGGTCGTCGGCGAGCCGAAGTATCTCTATTCGAATTTCATCCGCGGCATCACCGACCTGCCGGTACGCGTTCGGGAATGATCCAGGTCAGTTCGCCGCGTCGGTTTCGCCGGAAAACCGCCGCGCAGCTCGTCGATACGGGCACATTCCTTCGCCTGCGGCCCAGTGTGCCCAAGTGGCTGCCGGAATGGCTGGACGCGCACCTGGTGGTGATCGACCTGGACGCTTGAACGGCCCGAGGAACGATTCAGGCCCAACGCGGCTGCCGACTTGCCCCTCTACAAGGTCAGCCATCCCCCGTCCACGGGAAGATAGATGCCCGTGACGAAGTCGCTCATGGCGGAGGCCAGGAACACAGCGGCCTTGCCCTGCTCCATCGGATCGCCCCAATGCCCCAGGGGTAGCCGGGCAATTCGATCGGCGACGGTATCGGCCAACGGGTTGCCGGTCGGCGGGGGCGGATGCCCGTCCACCGGCGGCGGCTCCCCCTCCATCACCCTGGTCGGGCCGGGGGCCAGGGTGTTGACATTGATCTTGTGGGGCGCCAGTTCCAGCGCCAGCGCCTTGGTTATCATGGCAACCGCCGCCTTGGAACCATCGTAGGTAACGCCTACCCCGGGGGTTACTGCCGCGGTGGAGCCGATATTGATGATGCGCCCGCCCCTGCCCGCTTCGATCATCAGGCGCGCCGCCGCGCGGCAGCAGTAGAACAGGCCATCCACGTTGACGGACCAGAGACCGCGCCACATCTCGTCGGTGATGTCGCGGACCGACCCGCCGTAGCCATCGTAGACACCGGCATTATTGACCATGATGTCCAGGGAGCCCTGCCGTTCCACGGTTTCGGCCAATGCGGCATCGACCGCCTCCCGGTCGCTGACATCGAGGACCATGCTCACGCCACCGATCTCCTCGGCGACTGCGGCCGCGGAGGCCGTGTCGATGTCGCTGACAACCACCCCGGCGCCCGCCGCCGCCAGTGCCCGCGCTATGCCTGCGCCAATGCCCCGGCCGGCGCCGGTGACATGTGCCGTCTTGCCGCTCAGATCGATCCAGTCCGATACACGCATTGCCAGTAGTTCCCCGCGTTCAAAGGTGCGCAGTATAGAGACGATGCGTCCCGACGGGGACGCTGGACCCTCAAGGGTCGAAAGGGAGGCCCGGCATGCCACCTCGCTGCTGAACGCGGGAGAATCGCTCCCTGCGAGTTTTCGCCCCGGGGCGCCGGGGCGTCGGGGCGCTGACGCGGTGCGCTATAGCGCAGGGAACAACGGTTGGATGTACGATGAGAGCGGGTGTGAGGTGCGGGCCTCCAGCACCTTTAAAGCACTTCAGCGCGCTAAGAATCCACCGATAGCGCGCTCGCTTAG
>JAPOON010000709.1 GCA_026713405.1 Gammaproteobacteria bacterium | reverse complement strand
CTGATCGCGGCGCGGCAGCCCGCAACCGGGTCGCTGGCCGCCAGCCGCGCCGCATCGTGGCCCGCATCGATGAGGCCGCCAATCAGGCTCTGCGCCATGTTGCCGCCGCCGATGAAGCCGATGTTTCGCGCGGCCAAGATCAGCACGCCGGGACGGCGGACGCCGTCTTCTGTTTGCGGGGGCCGAAAATGGCGCTGCCGATGCGCAGTTGTGTCGCCCCATGGGCGATGGCCGCGTCCATGTCCTGGGTCATTCCCATTGAGAGGGTGTCCCAGTCCGTGCCGCCGGGCGGTGTCATCGATTGGAAGAGATCCTGCATGCGCGCGAAGCTTAAATCGGGACTGCCTGCCTTTTCCAATATGGTCATCAGGCCGCGCACCCTCAGGCCGGGCAGAGCGCGCATGGCGGCCAGCAACCCGCCCGCCTCGGACGGGGCCACGCCGGCCTTTGCGGGGTCGCCGTCGATGTTTACCTGCAACAGGACGTTCAGCGGATTATCCGGGTCACGATGGCCGGCCAGCCGCCGGGCGATCTTGAGCCGCGCAACGGTGTGTACCCAGTGGAAGTGCCGGGCCAGCGACGCGGTCTTGTTGGATTGCACGGCGCCGATGAAGTGCCAGGTGATCGGCAGGCCGGCCAGGCCGGTGATCTTCGCCACCGCTTCCTGGGCGTAATTCTCCGCGAAGTCGCGCTGGCCGGCCCGGTAGGCCTCCGCGATGGCTCCTTCCGGCATGGTCTTGGACACCGCGATGAGCGAGATGTCTTCAGGGTGTCGGCCAGAGCGCCGGGCGACATCGCGAATGCGCGCATTGACGGCCGCGAGATTGTCGGAGATTGGAACCAAACTGAATCTGCCAGCCATGTAGCCGATGTCGCACATGCATGGGCGCTGGTGTCCCAAAGCCTGGCGAGTGCCGAGCGGGAATAATACTACAGGGGTCCGGTATCCATCGAAGCCTGTGGGCTGGGCCAAGTGTTCGTCCGGAGCTGCGAGACTGCGCGGCTGCCGCAAACCCGGGGTCAGACCAGTAGTGGATTCCAAGCGAACCGCCGGCTCGCCGGAGCCAATAAAGGAACTGTTGGGGCACTGTGTCCGCCAGCGCGCCTCCGACCTGCATCTTTCCGCGGGCCTGCCACCTTTGTTGCGGGTCGACGGAGACCTCGGGCCCATGGAAGCGCCATCCTTCGAATCCAGCGCCCTGGAGTACGCGTTGCGCGGCATCATGAACGGCCGCCAGCGCAAGGAATATGATGAACTGCTGGAGACGGACTTCTCCTTCGACGTACCGGGGCTCGCCCGCTTCCGGGTCAACGCCTTCCGGCAGAACCGCGGTCCCGCCGCCGTGTTTCGGGCCATTCCATCCAGGGTGCCCTCCATGGAGGAGTTGGGCATGGGCGGCGTCTTCGAGGAAATCAGCCTCAGGCCCCGCGGGCTGGTCGTCGTCACGGGCCCGACGGGGTCGGGCAAGAGCACGACGCTTGCGGCGATGGTCGATTTCGTCAACGAAAGCCGCGCGGGCCATATTCTCACCATCGAAGATCCGATCGAGTTCGTGCATCCCAGCAAGCGCTGCCTGGTCAACCAGCGCGAGGTGCACCGCGACACCCGGAGTTTTAGCGGAGCGCTGCGCGCGGCGCTCCGGGAAGACCCGGACGTGATCCTCATCGGCGAGATGCGCGACCTGGAGACGATTCGACTGGCGTTGACGGCGGCGGAGACCGGTCATCTGGTATTCGGTACCTTGCACACGGTTTCCGCGGGAAAGACTATCGACCGCATCATCGATGTCTTCCCCGCGGCGGAAAAGGCGTCGGTGCGCGCCGTGCTCTCCGAGTCCCTGCAGGCAGTGATTGCCCAGACGCTGCTCAAACGCACCGGCGGGGGGCGGGTCGCGGCGCACGAGATCATGCTGGGTACGCCGGCCATCAGGAACCTGATCCGGGAAGGCAAGGTCGCGCAGATGGTCTCGGCGATACAGACCGGACGCGGCGTTGGCATGCAGACCCTCGACAGCGCCTTGCGCGGCCTGCTCGATGCAGGCGTCATCGACCGGGACGTCGCCCGAGCGCAGGCGCGCGTGCCCGGAGATTTCTGACCCGGCCGCCGCAGACCGTGGAGCCCGGGAAGCGAAGGCCTTCCTGCGTGAGTGTTACTGGTGTTTTGCTAGTGCCCCGGCGAGACCGCGGAGCTCAGGCAGTGGCAGCGACAGCAGATGGAAAGAATTTTCAGCCGGCGTGGACCTGTGAAAGAATATCTGTGCCAGCGGGATCGGAAATTTGTCCTCAGGGTTCGATTTCACCAGGTGCAACAGCTGTTCGGCGCGCTCCGTCATGAAGTCGCCGACCATGTCTTCGGCAGTTTCGGAAACTGCCCGCGCCACTCTTTCCTTGACCGGCGCGTCTTCGGCCGGTAGCTCTTCCGGCCTGGTCAGGGCATCGGACAGCCGCGCGGCAAGTCGGTTTGAGAAAGCTTCGCACGTATGCCACGACAGCGCGGAAGCGTTCATTTTCACATCCCACTGACGTTCCGCAATCTGCACCATTGGGTGTTGGTCGAATGTCTGTTGCAACGACTCGAAGCGCTGCC
Organism: Gammaproteobacteria bacterium; assembly: GCA_026713405.1. The sequence goes on along the minus strand of JAPOON010000709.1, from coordinate 12,301 downwards.
CGGAAAGTGTGCGTACGCCGTAGCCACTCAGGAAAACGTCTATTTCCGCAGCCCGAATCGCGGCTGACGCGAATGCGTGCCTCTCAGCTACCGGAAGGTAGCCAACTCTTCCGATGGTGCCCTGTGCCTCTTCTTGCGCATCGGGCTGAACCCCGCCGGTACCCCCCGAGACCAGATCGGCATGGCGGCCGATCTCCTCTGCCAGGGCTCGGCCGCCCGGCAGAGATTCATAGGCGGAATCTGCCAGTTTACGATCAATCGTGCCCTTCATTTGCGCATCGTAGGGATTGACCTGTGGCGCCGAACGCGTAGCCACGGCCGCAGCGTCCGGCTGCGCGACGCCCGCTGACTTGTTCACCTTCAACGGATCGCCTGGATTGGCGGGAACTGCGGTCGCTGCATCGGGACCCTGAGAACCGGCGGCCGTCCCCATACCCCGGGCCAGGGCTTTGATGACTGCACGATGCGCGACCTCCTCAACGATCCTGGCGGCTTCAGCCAGGCCAATCTCGCGGTCCGGGTTGCGGCCGCTTCGGAGAATGGCCTGTTCGATCTCGCGAGAAATGGCGCCCATGTCGATCTGCGCTACGATCCTGGGGTTCGGTGGTTCCAGTCTCTTTGCCGCTGCTTCGATCGTCGACACCAGGTACGACTTCCCTGTTTCCGATTCTGGGAGCGCCGCAAACATGCTGGCGACCTGTGCGTTTACCCGGCGAATTTCGACTTTCATGACATCGGCCTGTGCAACCGAATCGCGCACTACCCGCGCCTGCAGGGGTTTGCCGGTTTCCAACAGTTGGCCGAGGCTTGATTTCTTGGCCAGGTTGTCCGCGATCCCGGCGCCATAGGTTCTGCCCAGGGCCGCGAGGAACCGACGGGTGACCTCCACGTTTTCCGCTGTTCGATGATTGCTTACCCAGCGCGCGGCCCGTCCTGACCGGGTGGTCACTATGGAGTTGTTTGAGTCGAGCCCCAGCGGGGTGGAATCGGCGGCGCCGCGGGTTACTACCAGAAAATCCGCCAAATTATCCATAAACGTTCCAGGGATTGTGATGGTGCAATGATGTTAATTTGGACCGATATGCACCCGCATGGTTCCAGGTCTGTTGCGGAGCGACAGGGCCGCGATAACGTACCTGTCCACAGCATCGCGCCAGCGGGCGTCTGCCGGTTCACTGCGGACGCCGGCAGTTTCTAGCGGTTGTTGCGTACCCTGTCGCCGAGCCAGGTCTCGGCGATAAGCCGCGCGGCAGCGGCGTGTTTGTCCGTGCCGGGCTGGGCGTGCATTGCCTCGCGAGTGGTCAACCGTTCGTCCGTCAGGTCGACCGGCTTCGAATAGCGGCGTTTCAGAAGCGTGGCGAAGCGCCGGGTGCGGCCGGACATCTCGCTTTCGGTGCCGTCCATGTTGAGGGGCAACCCGACGACCAGGCAATGGGGTCGCCATTCGGCCACCAACCGGTCGAGTTCGGCCCAGTCCGGGACGCCGTCCCTGGCGGCGATGGAATCTATCGGGCTTGCCGTGCCGGTGATCGACTGGCCGACGGCAAGACCCATGCGGCGCAGACCGAAGTCGATGGCGAGTACGGTTTCGGGTTGCATGTCGGGGCGTGCGAGATGGACGCCACCGCCCCTGTCAGGCGTGTCCGGCCTGGCCCGACATCAAGCGGATGTCGATCCCCAGGCTGGCGGCCGCCTTGTCGATGCGTTCGTCAAAGGGAACGTCGAAAAGGATGTCGATGCTGGCCGGGCAGGTGAGCCAGGCGTTGTCGGTGAGTTCCCCTTCGAGTTGCTGCGGCCCCCACCCGGCATAGCCGAGCGCCACCAGGTAGTTGTAGGGGCCGCGATTGCCGGCGATCGCTTCGAGGACCTCCCTGGCCGTGGTGAGCTTGAGGCCGTGGCCGAGGCTCATGGATGCGGGGAAATCGCCGTCGTCCGAATGGAGCACGAAACCCTGCTGGTTGGAGACGGGCCCGCCTTCCAGGATGGGAACGCTGGCCAGTGCCGGCGAGCCTGACAGGCCGGACTGCTCGATCAACTCTCCCACGGAGATGGAGGTGGGACGATTGATCATCAGGCCCATGGCCCCGTCTTCGCTGTGCTCGCAGACGTAAGTGATGGTATTGCCGAAGTAGGTGCCAGCCTGGTTGGGCATGGCGATCAGGAAGTGGTGCTTCAGGTCCACGAAACGCTCCGGCGCGTACGGTTGCTGATCTTGGCAGCTTCCGATAAGGGAGTAAACAAGCGGCGGCGCCGGCTTGCGGATTCGGGGCGGCGCGAAGGTGTGCGACACGGTGTGGGACCTGGGGAGTCCGGGCGGAACGCTACTGCAGCACGGCCCCCTCCCGCTCGAAGCGCCATCGACGTACGATCTCCAGCCGGTCGTAGGACTCGCGCATGTCCGTGGGGAAGTGGGTGTAAGGCGCCGCCAGGCGAACGGTGCGCAGGGCAGCCTCGTCGAGCGCGGCGTATCCGGAAGATTCCAATATCCGCACCTCCTCCAGATTGCCGTCCCGGTGAATGACGGCGAGCAGCAGGAGTTCGCCGGAGAGTCCGCCCGGAGGGTAGTTGGCGCGGCCAATGCGTTCGGTCTTCTGCCGCCACATTTCCAGGTAGGCGGCTTCGACCCCGGACTTTGCTGAAGCACTGGTGAGACGCTTGGTCCTCGGTCCACCGGGCACGATGGCATCCGCCCGCTCCCGTAGCGAGTGGGCATTGGCAATTTCCTTTGCCAGCTCCGGATAGGAAAGTCCGCTGTTCCTCGCCGCCGGGCCGAATCCGGAATCCGGCGAAGGCGCCTGCCCGTCGACGGGTCGGTCGGTTGCTGGAATGGCAGTCGGCGCCATTGCAGGTTGAACAACCGAATTCCCGCGGGAGCGGGTGTTCCCGCCGGAACGGGAGCCGGACGATACCGCAGCGACCGATTCAAGGCCGGTTACCGGGGCCGCTGGTGGCCTGGTATCCGCGAGAACGGAGGCAGGCTCGCCGGGCATCGAGGGCGAGCTCTTTGGAAACTGCGGAGAGCTCCCGGAAGATGATGCCGGAGCGGACTCCCCGACAAGGCTGATTTCCAGCGCCGGCGCGATGAAACCGCTGTCTCGGGGCGGCAGATCGATGCCCAGGATCGCTGCCGCATGGAGAGCGCAGGCGATTGTCAGGGCGATTCCGAGCCGGAAGTCCGGCCTGGAACCCAGCCGGTCCGTCGCCCGCGATGCCAGGCCGGTCATCGGTCCGGACTACTCCAGTTTTCGTTCGACGGCATCGAGCAGGTCGCCGGCGATATCCAGGGAGAACTGCGCATCCAGTTCCCGGATGCAGGTGGGGCAGGTCACGTTGATCTCGGTGAGATAGTCGCCAATCACGTCGATGCCCGTGAACATCAGTCCGCGGCGCTTCAGTTCAGGCCCCACCTCTGCGGCTATCCAGCGGTCGCGTTCGGTCAGTTCGCGCCCGACACCCCGGCCGCCGGCGGCGAGATTGCCCCGGGATTCCCCCGCCATCGGCACCCTGGCGAGCGCGTAGGGAACGGGTTCGCCGTCGATGAGCAGGATGCGCTTGTCGCCGTCCGCTATTTCCGGGAGGTAGAGCTGCCCCATGATCTGTTCCCGGCCTGAAGCGGTGAGCGTCTCGAGGATCACGCCGAGATTCGGGTCACCGTCCATGACCCGGAATACCGAGGTGCCCCCCATGCCGTCGAGGCGCTTGAAGACGACGTTCCCGTGCGTGCGCTGAAAGTCGCGCAGCACATCCTCGCGGCGGCTCACCACCAGCGGCGGGCAGCACTCCGGAAACCGGGTGGCAAAAAATTTCTCGTTGCAGTCGCGCAACGACTGCGGGCGGTTGGCCACGAATACGCCGGCTTCCTCCGCGCGCTCGAGCAGATAGGTGGCGTAGATGTACTCCATGTCGAAGGGCGGGTCCTTGCGCATGAGGATCGCATCGAAATTCTCGGCATCTTCCAGGCGGCTTTCTCCGAGCCGGTACCAGCCTTTCCCGGCTTCCGACAGGGCCTGGGCGTCTGCCGGATCGAGGGTGTTGGCGAACGGTTCCGTCAACCTAAGGGAACTTGCAAACAGCCGCACGCGTTTGTCATGAAAGAGCAGGTCCCGCTGGGTCAGATACGCGATTTCCCATCCTCGCGCCTGTGCCGAGCGAATCATGGCCAGGGTGGAGTCTTTCTTCAGCGAAAGGCTATCCAGGGGGTCCATGAGGAAGGCGATACGGGGCATGTGGCGATTCACGCGGCGGGCATCGCTGCTGAAAGTAACCCGACGGGAAATGCGCGGCAACCGCGAACGAGAGACTGGCGCCGATCTTTTTTGCAACTCTGCGGCTGAACTGTGGTCATAGGTTGCTGGTTCTGAAGCCGTGTGGACGGGGTGACGGCTATTTCTGCAACAAGAACAATGCGGGCAAGTTTCTTTCGGCAGGCGTCGCGTTCGCCGATTTCGACGATTCCGCACCCGATGAAATGACCGAGCGAGGCCCTCGGTTGCACCCTGCGGCGACCGAGTCGACCGGCCGGAAATCTGCAGCAGCCGTGGACGGGGAACTTCTGGTCGATTTCCTGGAGGAAGCTGCGGAGATCGTTCGTTCGGTGGGCCGGTACGCCCGCGCCTGGCGTGGCGATCCGCAAAATCCGCTGTATCCGCAAAGCCTGCGGGAGAGCTTGCACATGCTGAAGGGCGGCGCCCTTTTGTGTGGCTTCTACGACATTTGCAGGCTCGTGCACCAGCTCGAAGACCTGCTTGCCGAATCCCGGCTGCCGAACCGGAGAGTCGGCGAACCCTTTCTCCGCCAACTGGACGCCCGGCGAGGCGAGTTGTCGCGCCTGTTGAGTCTCGCCAGGGAAACAGCCGGATTGGACCGGGCCGGGAACGAGGGGCTGGGGCGGGATGCGGTGATTCCCGTGAGTCGCATGTTGCCGAGACTCAGGGTTTGCGTCCAACGGCTCAGCCGCATGTTGGGCAAGTCCGTGGAGCTGCACGTCGGCGAAGTGGATTTCGATCTGGACGCCGGGGTGGTTCGGCGACTGGCAATGGCCCTGGAGCATGTCCTGAGCGATGCCGTCTGCCACGGCATTGAATCGCCCCGGCGTCGGCGTGCCCTGGGCAAGGCGGCAACGGGCCGTATCGACCTGTGGATTTCGCGCCGGGAGGACAGCCTGGTGATCGAGGTCGAGGATGACGGCCGGGGCATCGACGCGGCCCGCGTGCGCGAACTGGCAGGGGCAAGCGGCCTTCTCGCCAGAGATGCGAAACTGGTCGATGCGGATTGCGCCCAGTTTGTCTTCGCTCCCGGCCTGTCCACCTCCGGACGGGTCAGGCCAGCCTACGGCAGAGGCATGGGACTGTCGGCAACGCGTTCGGGCATCGCCCGGCTGGGGGGCCGTATCGCGGTGGACTACCGCCCTGGCTGGGGCGCCAGGTTCGTCGCGCGAATACCCATGGGCATCCGTGTCGAGCGCGCATGGATATTTTCAGTTGGAAACGACCGCTATGCCCTTCCCGACGCCGCCGTGGAAGAAGGCGTGCCGGTTGTGCCCGAGAGTGTGAGTCGAATGGCGGACGACGGATATTTCAAATACCGCGGTGAAGCCTGGGAATTCCGGTTTCCGGGCGAACTTCTGGGGGTCGGTCGCAAGAGCGGCGCCGGTTCGGTCGATGGGGCCGTCCTGTTGCTACGCCATCGGGACCGGAGGACGGCCCTCTACGCCGACGCGGTACGTGACCGCCAGGATGTCGTCGTGGGGTGCTCGGGAACGGGTTCGGGGGTTGTTCCCGGACTGACCCTTGCAACAGTGTTGGATGAAGGCAGCCTCGTGGCACTGCTGAACCCCGGGGCCCTCCTGGAGTCCGATCGGGACGGGAATTCGTCGCGCCAGTAGCCTGCGCCGCAGGCGGCTAGCGCCAGCCCCAGGAGTGGCGAATAGCGGCGATTGCCGCCAGCGGCGCGGTTTCCGCGCGCAGAATTCCGGGGCCGAGGGAATATGCCCCGATGCCGCGATCCCGCGCCCGGTCCATCTCATTGTCGGTCCAGCCTCCTTCCGGTCCGACCAGGACGGTTGTGAGTCGGGGCTGAAGTTGCCGATGCAGGGGTTGCGCCTCCGGGTGCAGCAACAGCGTTTGCCGGGGTTCGACGGCAGCGATGAAGTCGTCAAAGCGCAGGATGTCGCTGAGACCGGGCAGGTGCGCGCGCCGGCTTTGCTCGCAGGCGCCGATGATGACGCGCCGCCAGTGGTCGTAGCGCGCCTCCGCCCGGTTCCGGGCCATCTGTGTGCGTTCGGTGGTCAACGGCCAGAACCGGCTGGCGCCCAGCTCCGTCGCCTGGCGCAGCAGCCGGTCCATGGGGTCGCTTCTGAGCAGGGCCGGGGCGAGGTGAATCTGCGGATCCGGGGGCGCAGCCTCGCAGACCAGGGAGCCGCGTTCGATGGTGCAGGCGCCCGGCCCGGCCTTGCTGACGATGGCGCGCCAGACCCGCCCGGTGCCGTCGAAAACCTCCACGGCTTCGCCGGCCCGAATTCGCAACACCCGCACAAGATGGTGCGACTGGCGTGCGTTCAGGGTGACGGACGGGGTGCAGGGAGGTGAAACGAAGACGCGCGGCGTCATGAGTGGTCTGCTGCAGGATCCGCAGGAAGGCGGAGGTTCTCGCAGATTCGCGTCGTGGCGCCCCAGCGGTTCAGCGTGTAGAAATGCAAGCCCGGCACACCGGCATCGATCAGGTCCTGGCAGAGCCTCGTGACCACGTCAATGCCGAACTCCTGCAGTGCCCTTTCGTCCTCCCGGTAGGCTTCCAGGCGCTTGTAGAGCCAGCGGGGCACATCCGCACCGCAGTCTTTCGAGAAGCGCACGAAACGGGCGAAATTGGTCAGGGGCATGATGCCGGGCACGATTGGAACGCCGATACCGGCCGCTTCCGCGCGCCGGCGGAAGTCGAAGAATGCGTAAGGGTGGTAGAAGTACTGCGTGATGATCCCGTTTGCCCCCGCATCGACCTTGCGCTTCAGGAACTCGAGGTCGCTCGCGGGCGATGCGGCCTCCGGATGAACGTCCGGGTAGCCCGCCACCTCCAGTTGCAGCGCATCGCCGCAATGAGAACGGATGACCCGCACCAGCGCTTCGGCGTTGTTCAGGAAGCGAGCGCTGCCGACATCGGAGGAACTGTCGCCGCGGAGCGCGACGATGCGCCTCACGCCGGCGCCGAGGTATTCGTCGACAAGTGCCTGAATCTGCTCCTCGTCGTCACCGCCCATCGACAGGTGCGGCGCTGTCGCCATGCCGTGGTCGAGCAATCGTTGCACGGTGTCCGCGGTACCTTCCCGGGTCGAACCGTTGGCGCCGTAGGTTACGGAGAAGAATGCCGGCCGGAACCGGTTCAGGCGTTCGGCCACGCCGAGCAATCCGGCTCTGCCCTGAGGTGTGCGGGGCGGGAAAAATTCGAAACTGAGCCTCACGGGCGCGAACCTCGCTTCCCGGGGCTCTCCTCAGGCGGCGGACAGCGCCTCTGCCTTGTCGGTGCGCTCCCAGGTGAACGCTTCTTCGTTACGGCCGAAATGCCCGTAGGCCGCGGTCTGCTTGTAGATCGGCCGCTTCAGGTCAAGCATGGCGATCAGCCCCCGGGGCCGCAAATCGAAATGTTCACGTACAAGTTGAATGATGCGCTCGTCGTCGAGCTTGCCCGTGCCGAAGGTGTTGATGCCGATCGAGGTCGGCTCGGCGACCCCGATGGCGTAGCTGATCTGAATTTCGCATCGCTCGGCAAGACCGGCGGCAACGATGTTCTTGGCGACGTAACGGCCGGCGTAGGCGGCGGAGCGGTCGACCTTGGAAGGGTCCTTGCCGGAGAAGGCGCCGCCGCCGTGGCGGGCCATGCCCCCGTAGGTGTCGACGATGATCTTGCGCCCGGTCAGGCCGCAGTCGCCGACGGGGCCGCCGATGACGAAATTGCCGGTGGGATTGATGAAGTACCTGGTGTCCCCCGAAAGCCAGTTGGCGGGCAGCACGGGCTTGATGATCTCTTCCATGACCGCCTCGGTAAGGGTGTCGCGGCTGACGTCCGGCGAGTGCTGGGTGGATAGCACGACCGCTTCGATGGCCATGGGCCTGCCGGCTCCGTCATAGCGGAAGCTCAGTTGGCTCTTGGCGTCCGGGCGAAGGAAGTCGAGGGAGTTCCTGCGTTTCGCCGCCTGCTGCTTGACCAGGCGGTGGGCGTAGGCGATTGGCGCGGGCATGAGCACATCGGTCTCGTTGGAGGCGTAACCGAACATGAGGCCCTGGTCACCGGCGCCCTGTTCGCGGTCTTCGGTTTCATCCACCCCCATGGCGATATCCCCGGACTGCCGGCCGAGCGCATTGACCACCTCGCAGTCACCCACGTCGAAGCCGCTGTCGAAATCCGTGTAGCCGATGTCGGCTATGACCCCCCGCACCAGCGATTCGACATCCACGGTCGCCCGCGAACGGACTTCGCCGGCCACCACGACCAGGCTGTCCTTGAGCAGGGCTTCGCACGCGACCCGCGACTCGGTGTCCTGGGCGAGCATGGCGTCGAGGACGGCGTCGGAAATCTGGTCTGCCATCTTGTCGGGGTGGCCTTCCGAGACGGACTCGGAGGTAAAGACGCTGTAGTCGGCCATCGGGCGCTCGCCTGTTTCTTGCGTAAAAGCCGGCCATTTTACCGGACCGCAAGAAAATCGGGTGTTTTCGTTGCCATGCTTACGGCGGACGGCGACAATACCGTTCCATGCTTTGCCCCCTCGTCCCGGTATCCAGCATGGTCCAGACCCGATCCCCTGTTCAGAGTGATTTCCGCTCCTCGCGCCCCCGCCGAGGCGTTCCGGTCTCGATGATCGGCGCCGTGCCACGCGGGACCTCCGCCTGGCGGGTGCTGCCGGTGTGGTTGCAACCGTTGTCCCGCGATTTTCGTCCGGTGGGATCGTGAGCTCCCGCACCGATCGGGCCAACGCCGTCCGCGCGCTGTCCATGGATGCGGTGCAGCGCGCCAATTCCGGGCACCCGGGCGCCCCCATGGGCCTCGCCGATGTGGCGGAGATCCTCTGGCGCGAGGTTCTGAAACACAACCCCCGGGACCCGGGTTGGTGCGACCGCGACCGGGTGGTGCTGTCCAACGGCCACGGCTCTATGCTGCTGTACAGCGTGCTGCACCTGTCGGGCTACGATGTTTCCATCGACGACATCAAGGCTTTCCGGCAGCTTCATTCGAAGACCGCCGGGCACCCGGAATACGGCGAGTGCCCCGGCGTGGAAACCACCACGGGGCCACTGGGACAGGGCATGGCCAACGCCGTGGGCATGGCGTTGGCGGAAGAGCGCCTCGCGGCGGAATTCAACAGGCCCGGGCACGACGTGGTGAATCACCGCACCTGGGTGATTGCCGGCGATGGATGCCTCATGGAAGGCATCTCCCACGAGGCGGCATCGCTCGCGGGAACGCTGAAGCTCGGCAAGCTCGTCTGCCTGTACGACGACAACGGCGTCTCCATCGACGGTGCCGTGGACGCCTGGTTCACGGAAGACGTGCCGGGGCGGTTCCGCAGTTACGGCTGGCGCGTGATCGAGGCTGTCGACGGCCACGATGCCGAGGCGGTGGCACGCGCACTTGCCGCGGCGGTCGAGTCAGACGGACGCCCCACACTGGTTTGCATCAGGACGATCATCGGCTTCGGCGCTTCGAACAAGCAGGGCACGGCGGCGGTGCACGGCGCGCCGCTCGGCGAGGAAGAAGTGAGCATCGCGCGGCGCGCCCTCAACTGGGGTTACGAGCCGTTCGAGATACCGGCAGCGATCTACGAGGGCTGGAGTTGCATTGCCGATGGCGCGCGCGCGCAGGCGGATTGGCGGGCGGTGTTCGAGGGCTACCGGGCGGAACACCCGGAACTCGCCGCGGAGTTCGAACGGCGCATGGCAGGCCGCCTGCCGGACGGCTGGCGGGATGCGATCCGCGGGCTGGCGGAATCGGCGCAGGCTGAAATGAAGCCGTTGGCCACGCGCCAGTCTTCGCAGGCCTGCCTGAACGTGCTTGGGCCGCGGCTTCCCGAACTGTTCGGCGGGTCCGCGGACCTGACCGGCTCGAACAATACCCGGTGGGCCGATGCGGACGATGCGCGCTACCTGAGTTTCGGCGTACGCGAGTTCGGCATGACGGCGGTGTGCAACGGCATGCTGCTGCACGGCGGCTTCCGGCCCTTCTCCGGCACTTTTCTCGTCTTCATGGAATACGCGCGCAACGCCCTCAGGCTCTCGGCGCTGATGGGCATTCCCAATATCTACGTCTACACCCACGACTCGGTGGCCCTGGGCGAGGACGGCCCCACCCACCAGCCGATCGAGCAACTGACCAACCTGCGCACCACCCCGAATCTGTCGACCTGGCGACCTTGCGACACGGCGGAATCGGCAGTCGCCTGGGAACAGGCCATTGCACGAACCGACGGCCCGACCGCGCTGGTATTCACCCGGCAGAAGACAGCGCCCCAGTCGAGGGATGCGGCTACGCTGGAATCGGCGCGGCGCGGCGGATACATCCTCGGCCGCGAGAGCAATGGGCTGGATGCGGTACTGATCGCTACCGGGTCGGAAGTGGACCTGGCGATGCAGGCGCAGGCAAGGCTCGCCGGCAAAGGAACCAGCGTGCGGGTCGTGTCCATGCCCAGCACAGATGTCTTTCTCGCGCAGGATCGCGCCTATCGCGATTCGGTCATCCCGCCGGATTTGCGAGCGCGGATCGCCGTTGAAGCCGGCCACCCCGACTACTGGCGGCGGTTTGTCGGCCTGGATGGCGGGGTGCTCGGCATCGACCGGTTCGGCCTGAGCGCGCCGGGCGCCGAGGGCATGGCCGAATTGGGCATGACGGTCGACAACCTGGTTTCGGTTGTCGAAGCAACCCTGGCAGGCCGGAACTGAGCGTGGCCGGCTTCGAACGGGGATGCGGCGCAATCCTCCGGGGCGGGAACCGCTGATTCATTCTTGTCGAGATCATTCGGCATGACCTTCAGACGCATGGAAGAGCTGGATCTCGCGGGCAAGCGCGTTCTGATCCGTGAAGATCTGAATGTTCCGATCGCGGGCGGGGCGGTTGCGAACGATGCGCGAATCGCCGCGGCGCTGCCGACGCTCAAGGCAGCGCTCGCCGGGGGAGCCCGGGTAGTACTGATGTCTCACCTGGGCCGTCCGCGGGAGGGAGAATTCGATTCGGCGTTTACGTTGGCGCCGGTGGCGGGGCGGTTGTCGGAATTGCTTGGCGAGACGGTGCCGCTGCTGCCCGACCCGGAAGCCGCCGAAGGCTCGAATGCGCGTATCGCGCTGCTCGAGAACGTGCGCTTTCTCGACGGAGAAAAAGCCAACGACGAAGCCCTCTCCAGGCGCCTGGCGGGGCTCGCCGATATTTTCGTCATGGATGCGTTCGCCACCGCGCACCGAGCCCAGGCATCGACGCACGGTGTGGCACGATTCGCTTCGCTGGCCTGTGCCGGGCCGCTGCTCGCCGGCGAACTCGATGCGCTGGCCCGGGCGCTCGACAATCCGCGGCGGCCGTTGCTTGCCATCGTCGGCGGGTCGAAGGTCTCCACCAAGCTCACCGTGCTCGACAAGCTCGCCTCGCTCGCCGACGGCATCATTGTCGGCGGCGGCATCGCCAACACCTTCATCGCCGCAGCCGGCCACAGGACGGGCAGGTCGTTGCTGGAGGCGGACCTGCTCGACGTTGCGGCGGGGCTGGCGAAACGTGTCGAGGTGCCGCTGCCGGTGGACGTCATGGTCGGCAAGCGCATCGACGCGAACGAAACCGCGATCGTCCGCGCCGTCAACGAGGTCGGCGACGACGAGATGATCCTGGACATCGGCCCGGAAACGGCCCGGCGGTGGAAGGCCCTGCTGGCGGGCGCCGGCACGATCCTGTGGAACGGTCCGGTGGGCGTCTTCGAATACGATCAGTTCGGCGAGGGAACGCGCGTACTGGCAGAGGCGATCGCCGAGAGCGCGGCTTTTTCCGTGGCGGGCGGAGGCGATACCCCGGCGGCCATCGACAAGTACGGCGGTCGCGATGGGATTTTATACATCTCCACCCGAGGCGGCGCCTTCCTGGAGTTCGTCGAAGGGAAAACGCTGCCGGCGGTTGCGGTGTTGCAGAGCCGCGCCCAGGGCTAGCCCGCATCCGTCACCAACTCGACGGAGCCGTTTGAACCGGCTGGCTGAGGGCCGTTTGTTTGCTTGTTAGAAAGTGCCAGTGCTGTAAACGCATGCCTGTGCGGCGATATTGAGGCAATTTTGGCTCTCGGCAGGGT
>JAPOON010000708.1 GCA_026713405.1 Gammaproteobacteria bacterium | reverse complement strand
TGACGGGCAGGCCCGGATTCGGATTTACGCGGGTTTTCAGCGCCCGCTGACGAAATCGTAGTTCAGGATGCGGTCGCTGTGGGTGCTGACCCGCCAGCCCGGCGGGTCGCGGCGTTCCGGCTCGATGGGCCCGAGCGGCATCCGCTTGCCGCCGATCAGCACCTGCCGGATGCGTTCGGCATCGGCCAGCAGGGTGACATCCGCGGAAGGGTCGCCGTCCACGATCACTATATCGGCCAGCCTGCCTGCCTCGATCGCCCCGGTCTCGCCGTCGAGGCGCAACGCTCTCGCACAGGCGCTCGTTCCCGCCTCGATGGCCGCCAGCGGCGTGAAGCCCAGGTCGTTCACGAAGATCTCGAGTTCGCGGTAGTGCCAGTCGCCGTAAGGGGTTAGCGAAAAACCGCTCTCCGTGCCGCACAGCAGGGGTACGCCCTCGGCATGGGCGCGCTTGAGCATGGCCGCGCTGTCGACGATTTCCCGCCGGAAGACTTCCCGCAGGTCGGGAGAGGCATTCACCCTACCGCCGTGATCGGCAAGATTGGCCTGAAAGGTAAACGTGGGGACAATGGGTGTCTGCGCCTCGACCACGGCCGCGAGCGCTTCCTCGTCCATGTAGGTGGCGTGCAGGATGATGTCGAAACCCGCCCTGGCGGCATCGCGGATGCTCGAGGCGCCCCGGCAGTGCCCCACCACCGGCGTATCGAGGTCATGGGCCGTATCCGTCACCAGCCGCAATTCGTCCAGGCTCCACACCTGCAGTTCGCCCGTGACCTTCTGGCGCGGCGTCAGCCCCGTGACATGCACCTTGATCCAGTCGACGCCGTTCTTGATCTGCCGCCGCACCTCGGCAACGATTTCATCGCGGGTTCGAACCACCATCCCGTACCCGCGCCGCCCTTCGTCCGGCAGCAGGCGCCCGGCCGTTCCGCCGACGGACGTCAGCAGCGCATTGCCGCCGACTGACATGCGGGGGCCGTGAATGATGCCAGCCTCGACCGCGTCGCGCAGGTCGATGCTGGTTTCCCACAGGCTGTCCGGGTCGAGAATGCCGGTCACGCCGGCGCGATAGACCTTCTGCAGGTTGCGCGCCGCAATGATTGCAGACAGCCCTTCCCGGCGATGGAAGAACAGTTCGTCGTTGGAACTCGGTTCATCGAAGCTGATGTGGCAGTGCGCGTCGATCAGGCCGGGCATCACGGTCATGCCGGTCGCATCGATGCGCTCCACCTCCCCGTTATCCGGAGCATCGCTGGCGCCCACCGCAACAATGCGTTCGCCGGCGACAGCGACATCGCCGGTTTTCGGCTCGTTGCCCAGGCCGTCGATGATGCGGCCGTTCTCGATGATCAGGGTCGGCCGTTCGGGTGTCATGGGTCGGGCCTCCAGGAGTCCCGCAGCGTCACGATGCGATTGTAAGTCCCGGGCAGCAGGCTGTCCCGGCAGAAATACCCGGTGCGCTCGAACTGGAACCGTTGTTCGCCGCTCTCGGCAATGGCGGGTTCCACGAAGCCCTGCACGGTGACCAGCGATTCCGGATTGAGATCCTCCATGAAGGTGTCGGCGCGGGGGGCCGGCACTCGGCACAACCGGTCGTACAGCCGAATCTCCGCCGGCACGGCGTTCTTCGCGGCCACCCAGTGGATGACGCCCGCCGGTTTGATGCCGCTGGTGTCGCTGCCGCTCTTCGACTGCACAACGTAGCTGCACAGCAGTTCCACCACCTCCCCATCGGCGTCGGTCACCACTTCGTCGCAGCGCAGAATATACGCATAGCGCAGGCGCACATGGGCGCCGGGAGAAAAGCGCTTCCACTTGCGCGGCGGGGCGAACGAAAAGTCCTCCCGCTCGATGTACAGCTCCGGGCCGAACGGCAGCGTGCGCGTACCCAGTTCCGGCCGCCGCGGGTGCCAGGGGCCTTCCAGGGTTTCGCCGGAACCCTCGTAGTTGGTGATCCGCACCTTGAGCGGCCGCAGCACGCTCATCCCCCGGGGCGCGGTGCTTTCGAGGTCCTGCCGGATGCAGAATTCCAGCAGTTCCATCTTCTGCCGGTTGTCCTGCTTGGTGACGCCGACCCGGCGGCAGAACTCGCGGATCGCTGCCGGAGTGACGCCGCGCCGGCGCAGCCCGGCAAGCGTCGGCATGCGGGGGTCGCCCCACGCGCCCCCCTCGCCCTCTTCCCCCAGCCGCTGCAGAAGACGCTTGCTCATGACGGTGTGTTCGAGCCCGAGCCTCGCGAACTCGATCTGCGGCGGGTGGATGTTCATGTCGATATTGTCGAGCACCCAGTCGTAGAGCGGCCGGTGATCCTCGAATTCCAGCGTGCAAAGCGAGTGCGTGACGCCTTCCAGGGCATCGCATATGCAGTGGGTGAAGTCGTATGTCGGGTAGATCACCCATCGATCGCCGGTGCGCTGATGGGCGGCGTGTCGAATGCGGTACAGCACCGGGTCGCGCATGTTGATGTTGGGCGAAGCCATGTCGATCCTTGCCCGCAGCACATGGGCTCCGTCGGGAAACTCGCCCTGCCGCATGCGCTCCAGCAGGTCCAGGTTCTCCGCGACCGGCCGGTCCCGGTACGGGCTGTCGGTTCCCGGTTCGGTCAGGGTGCCGCGGGTGGCGCGAATCTGCTGCTGGTTCAGGCTGCAGACAAAAGCCTTGCCGTTCGTCACCAGTTCCACGGCTGCGTCGTACAGGTTCTGAAAGTAATCCGAGGCAAAGGTAAGCCGGTCTTCCCAGTCAAAGCCGAGCCAGGCCACATCGTGCTGAATGGCCTGCACATACTCCTCGCTCTCCTTGAGCGGGTTTGTGTCGTCGAAGCGCAGGTACGTGTGGCCGCCGTATTGCCCGGCAACGCCGAAGTTCAGGCAGATGCTCTTGGCGTGCCCGATGTGCAGGTAGCCGTTCGGCTCCGGGGGAAAACGCGTGATCACCCCGTTCTCGACGACCCCGTCGGCGAGGTCCCGCTCAATGCGTTGCCGGATGAAATCCGTGCCTGCGTCACTCATGCCAAGTTCCTGCGCCCCGGCCGCCAGCGACCGGGAACCGTTGCGCTCCCGAATTGTTCGAAGCGCAAAAGCATAACCTCATTTCAGCCTTCAACCCGCATCACTCACCAACTTTCGTTGGTCAGGGCACGCCCCCACGATTTTGATCCACACCCGGCGAGGGGCGGCGTTGGTACACCAGGGCGTTCCCTTGCTTGTCGCAGATTTCGGTGATCCCGGCACGGCGCAGGCAGAAGGCCGCCTGCTGTCCCAGCCGCCTGGGCGAATCCATCACGGCGGCCAGGTCACGGGTCGTGAATTGCGCCGGCAGTTGTTCGTCCAGGAGGTCGAAAAGGTCGGCCATCCGCTCGATGTGCAATGTCTCCACCACCTCCACCAGCCGCCGGTCCACGGTGACCCAACTGCCGCGCCGGCGCCTGGCCCGCTCGTCCCAGACCCGCACCGCGTCTTCGACCACCAGAACGACATCGAGAGAGAGGTTGGGATGTTCCAGCAGGTCCGGAATGCTGGCCAGCGGTTCGAACACCTGGTAGACAGTGCCGTGCTTGGGCGACTTCCGGCGCGTGCTTCCGCCATCGGGCGCTTCAGGCACCTTCACGATGTAACGATCCCTGGCAATGGGGTAAACCAGCATCACCCGGTAGTTCTTGAGCAGCGGCGGCAGCTTGCGTTTCAGGGGCGTGAAACTGCCGGTGTGGATCTCGATCAGGCGGTCCCCGATCACCACGTCGGCCACGAAGCCGTCCACTGCCTGCTCGGTGGTGCTCCCCGGCGTTGCGTAACGGGCTTTCAGTGCCCGATGTAACGACCCTTCGTTGAGTTCGCCGATCCTCGGCGACACGCGCGCTCCCATACGCTTCCTGGACGTAGTTCAGCTTAACAGCTGGGCCTGCCGCGATCGCAATTCCGGGCCCCGGCGGGGTCGGCACGGTTCCAGTGACTGGCTCTCGCGCATCGATCACCGACTTTCGTCGCGTGGGTATCGAAGGCACCGCGGCGGGAAGTTCGTTGGCGATGCGGGCTAGAATGCGGCGGCACCTAACCGATACGGAGCACTCTTGCTCATTCGCATTGCCCTGGGACTGCTGTCGCTGTTCCTGGCCGGCCTGTACGCCCTGTGGCTCGATGTGGCTCAGCCCGACGAGATTCGCAGCGCAGCGCGGCTGGCGGGGGAACGCTGGTACCGCCTGCTGATGGAAGGCTCCCATATCGGTTACGTGCACACCCGTTCCTGGCGGGACGCCCGGGGAGACTGGCGCTTCGAGACGTTCACCCACTTCTCGCTGAACGGGGAAGCTCCGGTGAGCATAAGCGACAGGCTCGAGTTTCAGGCGGCGCCGCCCTATGCCCTGACTGCCGCCGAGCACTGGAGCCACCGCGGCGAATCCGATCCCGAGGGCATCGTCGTCGAATCCGGCGACGACGGCACGACCAGCATGTTCGTCCGCGGCGCCGAGTCCGATTCCCGTTCGGCCGACTGGCAATACGGTCTGCGCGATTACCTTGGGCTCGAAGTCTGGCTCGCCCGGGAACGGCCCCTCGCGGGCAACCGGTTCAGCGCAAGGCTTTTCGACTTCGACCGCGGCGAACCGGTCAGCCGGACGTTCCGCATCGTCGAGGAAAACGAAATCGGCTACCTCGTGGAAAGCCCGGCCCCGTTGCGGGCGACCACCATCCAGCTCAACAGGCGCCTCGCTCCCGTTGAGCTTTCCATGGCGGGAATCTTCATCGCGAGGCGGGCGACACGCAGCGATGCACTGCTGCTGTCCACGGCCGTCACGCTCAACAGCGAACAGCTTCGGCCGATCTACGATTGGTTCAGCAGCAACCTGTTCATCACTGGATTGGGAGACTGGGAGAACGATTTCTCGGTGGAGTGGTGCCGCAGCAATCGCAGGGCTGAACTCATCCAGTTCCTGCGCGCCGCCGATTTGGCAATTGACGACATT
>JAPOON010000707.1 GCA_026713405.1 Gammaproteobacteria bacterium | reverse complement strand
AGACCATCGGCAATCCCGGCGGCAACGTCCTCGATATCGAGGCGGTCGCCGCCATCGCCCACGATGCCGGCGTACCGCTCATGGTGGACAACACTTTCGCTACGCCTTACCTGTGCCGCCCCATGGAATGGGGCGCGGACATCGTGGTGCACTCGCTGACCAAGTTCCTCGGCGGGCACGGCACCAGCATCGGTGGCGCCGTGGTGGACTCGGGAGAATTCGACTGGTCGAACGGCAACTTTCCCATCGTCGCCGACCCCTCCCCCGCCTACCATGGGCTGGCTTTTCACGAGACCTTCGGCAACTACGGCTACCTGATGAAGCTGCGGGCGGAAACCCTGCGGGATCTCGGCGGCGCGCTCAGCCCCCAGAACGCCTTTCTGTTCATGCAGGGCATCGAGACCCTGCCCCTGCGCATGGAGCGCCATGTGGGCAATGCCCTGGCCGTTGCCGAGTGGCTGTGCGGGCGGGCCGATGTGGCTCTTGTGCGCCATCCAGCGTTGCCGGGCAGCCCGTACGCCGGTCTGGTGGCCCGCTATCTTCCGAAGGGGGCGGGCGCCGTGTTCTGCTTCGACCTCGACGGCGGCCGGGAGGCCGGCCAGGAATTCATTCGCGGTGTGCGCCTGTTCTCGCACCTGGCCAATGTCGGCGACGCCAAGAGCCTGATCATCCATCCTGCCAGCACCACGCACCGGCAACTCGGCGACGACGAACTTGCCGCCGCCGGCATCGGCCCCGGCACCATACGCCTGTCCATCGGTATCGAGGATGTCGAAGACCTGATCTGGGACCTGGAACAGGGCTTCGCACACATCGGGAGCAAAGCGTCATGACCGATTCGGCGCCTTACCAGGACCCGGAGGTCATCCAGCGCGTGCTGCACCAGTCGCGCACGGTGGCCATCGTCGGGCTGTCGTCCAACGTGCTGCGGGCCAGCCACTTCGTCGGCTTTTACGCCGCGCGCCACGGTTACCGCGTGATACCCGTGAACCCGCGGGAAACGGAAATACTCGGCGCCCGCGCCTACCCGAGCCTCGGCGATATCGAAGAACCGGTGGACATCGTCGACGTGTTCCGCGCCCCGGCCGCGGTGCCGGCCATCGCGCGCGAAGCGGTCGCCATCGGCGCCCGGGTGCTGTGGCTGCAGTTCGGCGTCATCAGCCCGGAGGGCGCGTCAATCGCGGCCGAAGCCGGGCTCGACGTCGTGATGGACCGCTGCCTGAAGATCGAGCATGCGCGTTACATCGGCCGCATGCACGTCCTCGGTTTCGACACCGGGGTGATCTCCGCCCGGCGGGTGACGGAACCCGGCTAACGCGTCGGGCCTGCCGCTATCCCGCGGCGTGCTGCCCGGCCTCGATCATGCGCTGGCCGTCGTGCAGACGTTGGATCTCTTCCCACCCGAAATAGCCGGTGAACCCTTCCTCGTCGAAGAAGAGCACGGGGCCGTCGGAGAGCATCAGGTAGTCGACATCCTCGAGCGCCTCGGTGGAGTAGTGCACCATGCAGTTCGGCTCGAACAGGAAATCGCCCGCCTCCATGACGTTGTCGCGCACCTGCAGCTTGCCGCTGATGATGTACACGTACACGGCCCCGAAATGCTTGTGGGACGGCGCGGCGTAGCCCTTCTTCCAGCGGTAGATGCCGGCGTACTTGCCCGTTTCGGGCTGCGACCACAGCAGCCGCACCCAGGCCATGCCCGGCTCGGTCTCGAGCCAGTCGTCGTCCGAGGCTGCGATTACGGTGTCTTCCAATGACTCTACAAACGGAGTGATGTCTTGTGGTAGTGGCATTTGCCTTCCTCCTTTTTGGCGTTTGCCGCTCGATTGTAGCACCAGGGACAGCGCCCGGAACCACTTTCAGGGCACGCGTGGCTCACGAACCGTGCAAACCTGCTTCCCGGGACCCCCGTACAGTAAACTGACCGCTATCAACCTGTCCTGAAGAGGGTGCCCATGTCCGACATCGTCGTTGAAACCGTAAAGCTCGAGCCACAAGCGGCAATGGTGGTCCGCTGCAAGGTTGCGGTGCAGGAACTGGGCGGGGTTCTGGGCGACATTCTTCCACGCGTGTACCGGCACATTGTTCAGGCGGGGCAGCAACCTGCCGGCATGCCTTTCATGCGCTACTTCAGCATGGACGGCGTGTCCTGCGACATTGCCGCCGGGCTGCCGGTAGCGCAGCCGATTGCCGGCGAGGGCGATATCGAAAACCACACGCTACCGGGAGGCGAGGCGCTCACGGCCCTCCATGTGGGAGCGTACGAAGAGGTTGGTCCGGTGTGGAGCCAGGTCATGCGGCGTGCCGGTGAACTCGGTTCCGAACACAGGTTCGGCGGCTGGGATGTTTATACCAACGACCCCGATGAGGTGGCGGAAGAAGAGCGGGAAACGCGCGTCTACCTGCCTCTTTGAGGCTCGGCTAACCGCACCTATTCGTGAATGAGCGTAGCGAGGTTGGTAAGAGTAGTGAAAACGCTGGGTGGCGCGGACGCGTGCTTTGGCACGTTGAGCGCGCGCAGCCCCATTTAGCGACATGCAGGCCAAACCCCCGCTCATGCCATGGCCGCGGCGGCTGGCGCTGTCCGGTGAATTGCTGACCCCGGCCCGATTGCGGGGCGGGGCCGATGCGGATCCGCGCCTGCTGCGGGCCCTGGAGCGCCTGAATGCACAGATCGATCCCTCGCATAGCGAAACTCTTGACGTCAGGTTCGAGCTAGACCGACCCAGGCCCGGCGCGCCCGTTCCGGACGACGATGAGGGTTT
>JAPOON010000706.1 GCA_026713405.1 Gammaproteobacteria bacterium | reverse complement strand
TTCTCATCAGGAACCTCGAGAAGAAGCTGGCAGCGCACGGCGTGGAGCTGATGCCGCTTCCCCGGCAGCGGGTGTTCGCGGTCCTCGAAGACCGGGGACGGATCGACCCGTTCATCCGCGTCCTGGCGACCTTCCTGCAACACTTCAAGGGTAGCCGGCGTTCCCTGGAGGAGGTCGCCCAGCGGGCCCGTGACGACGACGACGAGGGACGGGCGGAGGCGTTTCTGACGGTGTTCGGGCCGATCTTCGAGCGCTACCAGGGGACGTTGGCCCGGGCGGAAGAGATTGATTTCCACGACATGATCAGCCGGGCGACGGAGCATGTGGAGGCAGGCCGCTACCGCAGTCCGTTCAGCTACATTCTGGTCGACGAGTTCCAGGACATCTCGCCGGCCCGGGCACGTTTGCTGAAAGCGCTACTCGACAGCTCTCCGGACGCGCAGCTGTTCGCGGTCGGGGATGACTGGCAGGCGATCTACCGGTTCGGCGGGTCGGACATTGCCGTCATGCGGGAGTTCGGAGAGCGATTCGGCGCATTCGAGCGCATCGACCTCGAAACCACGTTCCGGTGTTCGGACCGCATCGCCTCGGTCGCCACCGATTTCGTGCTGCGCAATCCGGCGCAGATCCGCAAGACGGTCCACGCGACGCGGAAGGTGAACGGACCGGCCGTGCATGTGGGCCTTCCGGTCGACGACGAGCTCTCGCTGCTGAAGGAAGCCTTGGACCGGATCGCCGAGGACGCCGCCCGGCATGACGGAACGTCGGACGTGCTGCTGCTGGGGCGCTATCGGCATTTGCGGCCGCCGAATCTCGGCAGCCTGAAGAAACAGTATTTGGGCCTTCGCTTCACTTGGATGACGGTGCACCGCTCCAAGGGACTGGAAGCCGACTATGCCGTGGTGCTCGGGCTGTGCGGGGGCAAATACGGGTTTCCTGTTGAGATGGCAGATGACCCGCTGCTCAACCTGGTGATGGCGGCGCCGGAAGCGCATCCCAATGCCGAGGAGCGGAGGCTGCTCTATGTCGCGCTGACCCGGGCGCGCCGGCAGGCGTTCCTGCTGGCCGAGGGAGGACCCCCGTCCCCGTTCGTCACGGAGCTGATCGACGGCGGATACGACGTCACCGTGTTCGGCCGTCTGCCGGAAGGCGACGTGCCCTGTCCGCAGTGCAAGGAAGGTCGGGTGGAACGCCGGGAAAACACCCGCGACGGGAGCGTCTTCTACGGCTGCTCCAACTGGCCCTATTGCGAGCACAGGGGACGCCCGTGCCCCAAATGCGGAACCGGGCTGCCGGTCCGGTCCGGTGATGGCTTCCACTGCCGCGACTGTGGCGGATCGATCGAGAGCTGTCCTTCCTGCGGCGGCTGGCTGGAAACCAAGATGGGCAAGTTCGGCCGTTTCCTCGGCTGCTCGAATTTTCCGGAATGCGACTACACGCGCAATCTGCGGAGGTCCGGACACCGGTCTGGAAGACCGCCGAAATACTGGACAAGGCCAAGCCGAAAGAGGCGTTGATCCATCGTGTCGAGGAAAATTCCCGTGTTCGACTGATCAGCCCCGATCGATTGGTCCAGTCGGACGGTAGCGCGGAATCCTATCGCGCCAGCCACCCCCGGCCAGGACGGTGGCGCGATACCGTTCCGGCACAAAGATCCGCACCGGCCGTCTGCAGACCACCTCACCGGGGCCCGCAGCCCCGACAGCTCGGCATGGCACTGGACGCACCGACGCTGCATGGCCTGAACGAGCCCAACATGGCGGTTTCGTGCCTGACCGCCAGGGATTCGGTGGACGAGGACCGGAAGGCGGACATGTTCCTCAACGCCGGGATCGCCCGGATCGACAGCGTGTTCATGACGACGCGGCGCCTGTTCAGCGCCCTTGAG
>JAPOON010000705.1 GCA_026713405.1 Gammaproteobacteria bacterium | reverse complement strand
CGACGCGGCTGGCGCTGCTGCAGAATACGCTTGTTTCGGCCAGCCAGGCCTGAGCAAGCCCAACGTGCCCGCGCGCCAGGGATCAGCCCGCCCCGCCGGCCCGGACCATGAACCGCATCTTCCTCTCCGACCTGCACCTTGACTCCGCGCAGGGCGCTGCGTTTGCGCGCTTCAGCGAGTGCATCGCCAGCGAAGCAGGCTGGGCCGATGAAATTTTCATTCTGGGCGATCTGTTTGAGGCATGGATCGGCGACGACGACGACTCCGAGTTGGCCGAGCGGGCCTGTTCCGTGCTCAGGGAAGCTGCCGGGGCCGCCCGGGTGCTGCTCATGGCCGGCAACCGGGATTTTCTGTGGGGACCCGGTTTCGCGTCACGTACCGCCGCTGTCCTGCTCGACGATCCCCATCGCACCGAGGACGGCCTGATACTGACCCACGGTGACGCGCTCTGCACTGAAGACACCGACTATGTCGAATTCCGCCGCACGGTCCGCTCCGACGCCTGGCGTAACGAAATGCTGGCACGCCCGCTGGAGGAGCGGCGGCGCATCGGTGCGGAAATGCGCGCGGCAAGCGCTGCGGCCAACCAGAACAAGGCCGATAACATCATGGACGTGACTCCGACCGCGGTGACCGGCCTGCTACGGGAGCAGGCCGCGCAGACGGTAATCCATGGGCATACCCACCGTCCCGCGGTTCATTTCAGCCCGGGCGGCACCCGCTACGTACTGGGCAACTGGGAGCGCTGCGGGTGGGTACTGCGCCAGCAGAACGCGCGGTTCGACCTGGAGTGCTTCTCCCTGGCCGTCCCTTACCGGCGTCCGGAATAGAGACGCCCCCTGAGGCCGGTCCGGTCCGGCCTGGCTTGCGGTTCTGGGGCGCGCCGGTTCCCCTCGTGCCTCCTGGCGCGACGACGATCGGGCTAGTCCGCCGGAATCTTGTAGCTGCGCTCGTAGGTGGCCAGGGAGCGGCTGTGAAACTCCCGGTTGATGGCCGACAGGAATTCCCTGGCCGACGACGGCCCCCTCCTGTCGCCTTCTCCTGTACTTTCCACCCAGGGCAAGGGCAGCCTGCGCATCGCCAGGCGCCTGAGCACTTCGTAGGCAAGCGATGTATCGCTCAAGCCGGCGCGGTCACGGATTTTCACGGATTCAGCAGTAGCGCACAGTATCCCTACCCGTTCATCGGATAGTACACGGGCGAGGGAACCGTCGCGCAGTTCCTCCAGGCGGCCCCAGATGGCGTCACGCTGGGCTTCGTCGTAGCCGTTCCACTGCACCACCTCGTGGGCAAAGCGGTTGCAGCCACGGCAGACGAGGTCTCCGTAGGTGGTGGAGCAGACGCCGATACAGGGACTGACCCGCCCGTAACGCATCAGGCCTGATTGTGCAGTTCGATGACGGTCTGGCCGGACTCCATCGCGGATTCACGGCGCTGCTTCATGGCGTCGCTGCGGTGCTTCGACAGGCGCTTGAGATAGGCGGCATCGACATCGCCGGTAACGTACTTGCCGTCGAATACCGAACAGTCGAAGCGGAGGATGGAACGGTTGCCTTCCCGGGCGCTTCTCACCAGGTCCTCGATACGCTGGTAGACGAGCCAGTCGGCATTGATGATGCGGCCCACCTGCCTGTCCGAGCGGCCGAAGGCCACCAGTTCCCCGGCAGCGGGCATGTCGATGCCATAAACGTTGGGATAGCGGATGGCCGGGGAGGCTGACGCCATGAAGACTCTCCTGGCGCCGGCTTCCCGGGCCATCTGGATGATCTGCCCGGTAGTGGTTCCGCGCACGATGGAGTCGTCGACGAGCAGGACGTTCTTGTCGCGGAACTCCAGTTCGATGGTATTGAACTTCTGGCGCACGGACTTCTGGCGCAGGTTCTGCCCGGGCATGATGAAGGTGCGCCCGATGTAGCGATTCTTGACGAAGCCTTCCCGGTACTTGACGTTCAGCCGATGCGCGAGCGGCAGCGCGCAGGTGCGGCTGGTGTCGGGAACCGGAATGACCACGTCGATGCCGTGATCCGGATAGCGGGCCAGGATCTCGTCGGCGAGATACTCGCCCATGCGCAACCGCGACTTGTAGACGGACACCTCGTCGATGATGGAATCGGGGCGCGCCAGATAGACGTGCTCGAAAATACAGGGCGTCAGCGCCGTTTCTTCGGAACAGACACGGGTATGAATTTCTCCCCGGTCGCTGATGAAAACCGCCTCTCCCGGCGCCACGTCAGCGATCATCTCGAAGCCGAGCATATCCAGCGCCACGCTTTCCGAGGCAATCATGTAGTCATATCCCTGCCGGCCGCGCCGCCGCCCGTACACCAGCGGCCGTATGCCGTACGGGTCTCGGAAGCCGACGATGCCGGCGCCGATGACCATCGCGATCGCCGCGTAGGCGCCCCGGCAGCGCTTATGTACACCGGAAACGGCCTTGAAGACATCCACGGCGGTCGGTTCGTGGGCATGGGTCGTCTGCAGTTCGTGGGCAAAGACGTTGAGCAGGACTTCAGAATCGCTGGACGTGTTGACGTGGCGCAGGTCTTCGCGGAACAGGTCGGCCTGCAGGCTCTCGGCGTTCGTGAGATTGCCGTTGTGCGCCAGCGTCACGCCGTATGGTGAATTCACGTACATCGGCTGGGCTTCGGCGGAGCTCGAGGTGCCGGCGGTGGGGTAGCGCACGTGGCCGATGCCGACATTGCCCACCAGGCGGTCGATGTGCCGTTGCTCGAATACATCGTGGACCAGCCCTGTTGCCTTGCGCAGGTGCAGCCGGTGACCGTCGCTGGTCACCATGCCGGCGGCATCCTGGCCCCGGTGCTGCAGGACGGTCAGCGCGTCGTAGATCTCCTGGTTGACCGGGCCCGAACCGACGATGCCGACGATGCCGCACATCAGGTGGCCTCCCCCGCCGGCGGAGCGGCACTGTCCTGCTTCATGATCAGGTCCCTGGTCTGACCCATGATGGTGAGCACACCCTCTTCCATCTTCGCGAGTTCCGGGCGAATCCTGGACTCCTGCCACCATTGGGCGTCCTCAACGAAAGGACGCATTGCGATCAGCGCGACGGTGCACACCACGATGCCGCGCGCACTGCCGAACAGAAACCCGAGAAACCGGTCCGTGCCGGTCAGACCGGTGGTTTCGATCAACTTTGCAAACAGCCATTGCACGATGGCGCCGGCGATGAGGACTGCGACGAATACCGCGGCGAAACCGAGCACGCTGCGCAGCGAGTCTCCCATATCGGCACCGAATCGCGCGCCTACCACATCGCCGAGATAGAGTGCCGCGACCAGTGCGGCTGCCCAGATCACCAGGGAGAGCACCTCCTTGATCAGTCCGCGGGCCAGCCCCATTACCGCGGAGAGCAGAATGACGATGACGAGCACGATATCGGGGGTCGCAACGTTTGACATCTTGCCGCCGGTTCGGGACAGGGCACTAACTGCCGAAAGCCATGATTCGGGCTTCTACCTCATACCGTTCGGAAAGCTCCTGCTGGAGCCGTTCCGCACGAGAGACATCGAGGACCGGCCCTATGGCCACCCGGTTCAGAACATCGCCGCCCGGTGGCCTGTAAGTCGTCACGAATGCCTCGAAACCGTCGGCGCGGAGCTTGTCGCGCAGGTCCACGGCGTTTTCCTGAAGGGCGAAACTCGCCAGCTGCACGGCCCATGCGTCGGTCGCCTCGTCCGGTACGCTCAGCACCGGTTCGCCGATTCGCGTACCGGTCTCGCGATGGAAGCCCTGCTCGTCGACTTCCTGGCGCAGTTCCGCGACGCGCTCGGCGAAGTCGCTGGCCGGGGCTGCGTCTTCGAAGCGCTGCACGGCTTCCGGCACGAAGTCGGTTTCGATGACCTCGACGTTCACGCCCGGGACACCGTCACCGTCAAAAAGCATGGGGAGAAAGATGATTGCCAAGGCCAGCAGAAACAGGCTGCCGGTGATGCGGTATCGGATTTGCTCACTCATCTACGGTGATCGATCGACCCGTCGCTCTTGCGGGAACTCGGAGCAGTTGACGGCGTCGCCGGATTTCGTCAGTTCCAAACGGGCGGCTTCCGCTGTGGCGAACGATCCGAACACGAGGATAACATCCCCCGGTTGTGCGAGCGACCCCGCTTCCTCCAGGCCACGGGCCACGGGGCCGGCCACCGAAAACTCCCGGCGTCCCAGGCGCT
>JAPOON010000704.1 GCA_026713405.1 Gammaproteobacteria bacterium | reverse complement strand
CGGCTCCGCGAATCCCGTAAGGCGCTTCGAAAGACAGTTAACTATATGATTTATAGGTATTAAATTGAGAAAAAGAGGCGAGGCTGGCGGTTCAACAGGCGCAATCGAAAACCTTACATTCGAAGTACAATCGGCGTATATTGGCACCTTCCGCGGGGCACCTGTCACTTGAGGGTCATGGAGAGATTCGATCGATGAAACCTGGCAACGCAGCAAAACCACCGGTACCGATTTCCGCATTGGCGGCCGCCGTAGCGACGGCGCTGGCAGCACCGGCCTGGGCCGAGCAAGGCCCCGGCACGGGCTTTATCGAGGAAGTGATCGTCACGGCCACCAAGCGCGAGAGCAGCGTGCAGGACCTGGCCGTGGCCGTTACCGCCATCAGCGGCGACATGATCACCGACCTGCAGATGGTGAACGTTCTCGACCTCGACAAGGTTGTTCCCGGCCTGAAGGTCCGCTACGTGGGCGCCGACCCGTCGATCATCGTGCGCGGCGCCGGCACGGCGGGCACCAACGACGTGGCCGTGCCCATCTACGTGGACGGCCTGTACCGGCCACGCAACGGGCAGGCGCTGGCGAGCTGGCTCGATGTCGAGCGGGTGGAACTGCTGCGCGGGCCCCAGGGAACCCTGTTCGGCCGCAACACCTTCGGGGGCCTGGCCAACATCATCGCCAGAAAGCCGGACACGGCGGAATTCGACTTCGGCGCGGCGGTCACCATGGGCAACTACTCCTACCGCCGCCTTGAAGGGTTCGTGAACGTGCCGTTGAGCGACATCGTGGCCTTGCGTGTCACGGCAAGCGATACCTTCCGCGACCCGATGATCAAGAACGTCTACAACGACGATGGCGGCATGCGCGACGACGTCAACGTGTACGGCCGAGCGCAACTGGGCTTCGAGCCCACGGACAATTTCGACATCACTTTGACGGCCACCTACTGGAAGGACAAGTCCAACAGCAACGCCGACTACGCGGGCGTGATCCTCGGCATTCCCGTGAATCCGGCAACCGGTCTCACCGATGGCGTCAACGGCGTACTGGAACCCCGCCAGGGCCGCATCCCCGGCACCGAGAACGACAGTTGGCCCCCGACCGGCGGTCGCAACCAGGCCGGCACCTTCGGCGTCGACCCGGCCGCTTCGATCACGCCCGGCGTGTACCGCATCAGCAGCGATTTCACGCCCCTGCGCGACATCAAGGAAACCTCGTTCAGCGCCCTGGTCAACTGGGACGTCGGCCCCGTCGCGATACGGGCCAACGTGGGTTACTTCGACTACGAGGAATTCCGCCTGACCGACTCGGATTTCTCGCCCAACCCCACCGGCTGGGCAGAGCGCAACGCGGGCGTGGCCCCGCCGGCCGCCACCGGGCCCGGCTACTGGTCGCAATGCTGGGGCGGGCCCTCCTGCGGCCTGGCCGCCGGCCAGCGGGTCAACTCCAAGCGCTGGCAGACCGATATCAACCTCCCCTCCACCGGCGACGGGCCGCTGCAGTGGACGCTGGGCTACTTCTACTACGACGACTCCGGCGACGGCGATACCTCCAGCGAGTTCGTCTGGGGTTATACCGATGCGGCGGCGCCGCAGAACGTCACCTGGGGGCACTGGCTCTACCAGGGCAACGGCGGCACCAAGTCGACGGCCATCTACGGCCAGGCCGAATATTCGCTCACCGACCGGCTGCGGGTAACCGCGGGCGTGCGGCGCTCCACCGACAAGCGCCAGTTCTTCAACCATTACGTTGACTGGGGCCCCAGCGTGCACGGCTGGGCCGCGGGCTATGCCGATGCGCACCTCACCGACCCGGGCAGCCGCTTCGCCGATTGGCCGGAATTCGTCGAAACCCAGGCCAGCATCGACGGCCGCAATACCGGCAAGGCCTCGCACACCGACTGGAAGGTCGCCGTGCAGTACGACATCGGCGACAACACCATGGTGTACGCCTCCGCGGCCACCGGCTACATCGCCGGGGCGATCGAAGGCGGCGGCTCCACCGACCTGACCGATCCCAACGAGGTCGACGCTTACGAGGCGGGCCTGAAAAGCACCCTGCTCGACGGCACAATGCGGCTGAACCTGGCGGCCTACTACAACGACTACAAGGGTTTGACCACATCGTCGTTCATCGCCCAGGGCCAGACCATCGTCGCTGTGGGCACCGTCGCCGGCACCATGCAGTCAAAGGGCCTGGAAGCGGAACTGCGCTGGACGCCCAACGAGCGCCTGAACGTGACCGCGGGGCTTGCCATCAACGATTCCGAACTGGACGAGTTCGGCCGCTCGGTGCTCAACCGGGTGTTCCGCAGCGGCGGCGACCAGCAGATCGTCACCACCGACCCCTGCGATCACACCTGCTCCCAGGTGTACCTCCTCGATGGCAAGAAGGCGCGGTTCTCACCGAGCTACACCATGGCGCTTGATGTCAGCTACCTGTTCGACGTGGCCGGCATGGGCCAGATCGAACCCGGTATCTACCTGTATCACTCGGACAACTACAAAACCACCAACATCGAGTACTTCTTCACCAGGCAGGACGCCTACCTGACCATGGACCTGCGCGCCACCTGGCGGTCGACGCAATCGCCGTTGACCATTCAGGCCTATGTGCTCAACGCCACCGACAAGACCGTGCAGATCGGCGGCGACCAGTACAGCCAGGGCCGCGCCGTGGCCGACTTCAACAACCCGCGCACCTGGGGTGTGCGGGTAGCCTGGGATTTCTGACCACCGGCCGGTCCACCTGAACCTGCAAAGCCTCGCGAGCGCAACGCCGAGGAACGAATCCGGGGAACCGGGGTGGCGCGGCAGCGCGAATGCGGGTAGATAGGTGTCCATGCGGGAAGCAACCATTCAGGCGCTGGAGAAGGGCTACCGGGCGCAGCAGGCGGGCAACACCGCCAAGGCGGAAAAACTCTACCGGGGCATCCTCAAGCGGGACCCCAATAACGTTCATGCGCTCAACCTGCTGGGCATGCTGTGCGTGAATTCCAGCCGCCCGGCAGAGGCGATCCGCTTCATCTCCCGGGCCATTGCCGTCGACAACGCCGACCCGGACGCGCACGCCAACATCGCCCTGGCCTACAAGGATAGCGGGAAGGCAACGGAAGCCGTCCGGCACTTCCGGCAGTCGATCCGGTTGAATCCCGACAACCCTGTGGTGCACAACAATCTCGGCAATGTCCTGCGCCTGGTCGACCAGCCCGGGGAGGCGGCGCGCAGCTATGAGCGGGCGCTGAAGCTGCAACCGTCCTTCGCGGAGTGCTGGAGCAACCTGGCGGCGGCCATGAACGAGTCCGACCGCCAGGAAAAGGGGCTTCGCGCAGTAGACAGGGCATTGCAACTCGACCCCGCGCTCGCACAGGCCTGGAACAACAAGGGCGACATCCTGCTTGCCCAGGCAAAATACGGGGAGGCACTGGAACACTACCGCAAGGCCGCCGAACTCAGCCCGAAGTACGCCGCCGCCCTGATCAACATGGCCCGGGTCCAGCGCGACATGGAAGCCCCGGAGGAGGCGCTGGCAACGCTGGGCAAGGCCCTCGACATCGAGCCCCGGAATCCCGAGGCGCACCACGTGCTTGGCGTGCTGCACGAACAGATGGGCGACCGCGCGAGCGCGGCAAACCATTTCCAGGCTGCGATCGATGCGGCGCCGGAGATGGGAATCGCCCACTACCAGCTCGCCCAGATCAACGGGCGTACCGGCACCGACGCCGAACTGGCGGCAATGCGTTCCGCCTGGGATACGCCGGGCCTGTCCCGAAACCACCGGATGTATCTTGCCTTCGGGCTCGCCCGGGCGCTGGAGGAACGGGGCCGGTACGACGAGGCCTATGCCCATGTCGCCCGCGGCAACGCCATCAAGGCCGAGACGCGTCCCTATGACGACGCTGAAACCGCCGAGTACGTGGATGCCCTATACGAGCGCGCCGTAGCGGCCGCCGCGCGCCTCGGCCGCGATTGCGGGTGCCGGGACGAACGGCCGGTATTCGTGGTGGGCATGCCGCGCTCCGGCACCAGCCTCACCGAACAGATCCTGGCGAGTCACAGCGCCGTCGCCGGGGCCGGCGAGTTGAGCTATGCCTATGACACCGCGCACCGCGTGCGCGACATCACCGGGCAGAAATTTCCCGACAACATGGACCTGTTGTCCGAAGCGCAATTCAGGGAACTGGGCGAGTACTACGTGTCGCGTCACTCCGGTGAAAACCTCGCGGCGCGCTACGTGGTCGACAAGACGCCCCTCAACTTCCAGTACATCGGCCTGCTGGGCATTGCGCTGCCCCGCGCCCGGTTCATCTACTGCCACAGGGACCCGGTCGCCAACTGCTGGGCCATCCACCGGATTCCGTTCGACGAAAAGCAGACCTACGCCCATTCCCTGACTGCCCTGGGCCAGTACTATCGGCGGCACCGCGGCCTGCTGGATCGCTGGAAGGCGCTGTTTCCGGGCCGAATCCTGGATGTTCGCTACGAAGACACGGTGGCGGATGTCGAACGCCAGAGCCGCCGCCTGCTCGAATTCCTCGACCTGCCGTTCGAGCCCGGGGTGCTGGAATTCCACCGGACCCGCCGGCTCGTGAAGACGCCGAGCGCCAGCCAGGTACGGGAACCGATATACGCCGATGCGGTTGCGGCCTGGAAGCGATTCGAAAAGCACCTGGGGCCCCTCAAGGAGGCTCTGGAATCAAGCGCCTGACCGCGCGCCCGTGCGGCCCCATAGCACTGTTGCAGCGTTGACACGTAACGCATTTGTTACACGGGAAACTAAAATCCCTGGACGGCCTTGATGTGTGCACGCGAGTTACGTTTTTTGATTTGTCTCTCCAAGTTGCGGAACAACCTGATCGCGTCGCCAGCGGGCGACGCGCCGTCGCCAGCGGGCGACGCGCCGTCGCCAGGCGGCGTACCTATATCTCCAGTTTGACCGTCAGCCGATTCAGACGCTGATTGAAACGGAACGCGCCCCGGTACAGGCGGCTGACCGGGGCGCCGCGGTTTTCCCCGCACCGGATGCCCGCATTCAGGCTCTTCACTTCCCACATCCTGGGAATATCGAGCGCGGCCGACGCCCGCCGGCCGTCGACAGACAATTCGACACGGCCCGAGGATGCGGAGGTCTTGCGGCCGTGCAACGCCAGCACATGCCTCCCGGGCGGCACGGGGGACCGCGTCCTGGCGGAATAGTGACGGCCACGGGTATACACATAGATGTACTCGAGATAGCCGTCGCGCATCAGCAGTTCATAGCCCGCCATGCTGTCGCCAGAGGCCAGCAAT
>JAPOON010000703.1 GCA_026713405.1 Gammaproteobacteria bacterium | reverse complement strand
GTCGAAGCAAACCGTCAGGTCGATTTCGGAAACGGGCGCGTTACCAACGTTTTCGGCTGGCGCCAGGTGGAGCACGATTCGCTCGCGGACATCGATTCGACGCCGAACCCGATCTTCCATCTGTTCGCCTACACCGATCAGGACCAGGTCAGCAACGAACTGCGCTACTCGGGCTGGATGCGCGAGCGCTGGGAAATGACGGTCGGCATTTACTATTTCACCCAGGACATCCGCTACCGGGAACGGCGGATTTTGCGCGGCGCCCTGGGGCAGCCCTTCGGAGGCGATCAGGATCACAGCACCGGCGGCGTGTTCATGCAGCACGACTTCGACCTGGGCGGCGACTGGGTTCTGTCCCTGGGCGGGCGATACACCCTGGAGAAAAAAGATGTCCGGGTGGCTACCGCGGGCACCGGTGCGGCCTGCGGCGGTGAGCGGCGGCTGTGCGCCTTCGATTTCGAGGATGGCGACACCTGGCGCAACCTGACGCCGAAAATCGGCCTGCAACGCTGGTTCGGTCCCGGCGTGCAGGTCTACGGGTACTACACCAGGGGCTTTCGCAGCGGCGGCTACAATCTGCGCAACACCTCGTCCACCGCCTCACCGGGGCCGTTTAACGAAGAACGGCAGGACTCCTTCGAAGCCGGCCTGAAGTCCGAATTCGCCAACCGGCGCATCCGCCTGAACCTGGCCGCCTTTCACAACCGCGTCTACGGAATGCAGCGCCAGGTGACGCGCGCGGACATCCGGGTGGGCGGCGTGCAGGTCACCGCCAATACCGCCGATGCCACCATCGCGGGGTTCGAACTCGAGGCGGCGGCGCTGGTCGGGGACAGGCTCACCGTCAATGCCTTTCTGGGCTACACGCACGGGGAATACGACAAGGTGCGCTACGACCTGAACGGAGACGGGTCCACGGTGGGTGACGAGAACCTCAAGCTGCCGCGCCTCGCCAAGCTCAGTTACGGGGCGGACGCCACCTATGAGCATCGCCTGGGAAATCTGGGCCGCTTGTCGGTGCGCGTGGGCCTCGCGCACCGGGACGACAGCGAGATCACCGACGACAACCTCGGCGTGCTGGACGGCGGCGACATCCTGGACGCAAGCATCGCCTACTCCCCCTCGGACCGCCTCAGCTTTACCCTGTACGGAAAGAATCTCCTGAACGAAGTGCTGCGGCGCAGCGATTTCGATCTCAGCGCCCTGGCCGACTCCACCTACTCGCCGCTCAAGGAAGGGCGCGTGGTGGGGTTTGCGGTACGCGGCGACTTCTAGGAGCTTCCAACCCGGCGCGCCAGACGCCCGTACCGCATACCTGCTCTCGGTGCCCGAACGAAGGAACGGTTCCCCACTGCAGTGGCTTTTTATGAATTCAATATAATCAATAGGTTGAGATTTTTTCCATGGGCACCTGCACCATCGCCGCAGTTGCCTCCGGTTGCCGTACTGCGGTCAGTATTGCGGTCATGCGATTGCCGAGGCTTGTGCGAATACCTCGCGCATCCTTTCGACGTGCCGATCCGTGTCCAGGCCGCCGCCGAGCGTGCGCAGGCAGAGATGCGTCAGGCCGGTGTCGCGCCAGCCCTTGACCCTGCTGCGCCATTCCGCCTCGCGCGGCCCCACCACGGCTACTCCTGCTTCCATGCCGATGCTTGCCGGGTCGCGCCCGGCCTCCCGTGCCGCGCCGTCGATGTCGGCCTTGATCGCCGGGAACTCATCGGGGGAGCAGAGTACGAACCAGCCGTCGGCCTGGCGGCCGATGCGGGTGCGTATCCGGGGCGCCGGCACGCCCCTGGCACCGATCCAGAGCGGGATGGGCCGCTGCACCGGTAGCGGTGCGAGGCCCATGTCTTTCACACTGTCCCAGCGCCCCTCGAAACTGACCGTCTCCTGAGTCCACAGCGCCTGCAACAGCTCGATCTGCTCCTCGATGCGGGCTCCCCGGGTGCGGAAGTCCTGGTTCATGGCCGCGTACTCTTCGGCGTTGCCGCCGACGCCAATGCCGATCCGCAGCCGCCCCCCGGTGAGCACATCCAGTTCGGCCGCCTGTTTGGCAAGCAACGCCGTCTGCCGGGAGGGGGTGACGATCACGGAGGGGACGAGTTCGATCCGCTCGGTGATTGCCGCCACCCAGGCGAGCAGCATCATCGGTTCGTGCAAGGCGCCGCTGCCCGGACGCAGCACCAGGTCCGGAACCCGCAGGTGGGTGTAACCCAGTTCGTCCGCGGCTTGCGCAAACGCCCGGATCGCGCCCATGTCATTGCCCAGTTCCCTGACGGGGAGGGAGATGCCGATTCTCATTGTTGACCTTCAGTCCGCTGTATCTGTGCTTTTCATGATTCGGCTGCCGCGCGGGAAAAGTCAATCGGCAGCGGCGCAGGATCGGGCCTGGCCGTGGGGTTCAGCCGCGCGGCACTGCTCCGCCGCTTCACTCCAACCCTACAGCTTCCACAGGCATCGCTCGTGTCATAATCCCTTGCGCCGATCCAGCGGAGATAGCCGTTTGACCGACACGACACAACCGATCTTTACCGAATCTCCGGCCCTCGACGATGACCTCGTCGATTCAGCCCGCTGGGCGGACGAGGGCTGGGTGCACGCCCAGTTCGCCTGGTTGCGGGAAACCGAACCGGTGCGGCGGATGACGCCGAACGGTTTCGACCCCTACTGGTCGATCACCCGGCACGCCGACATCAAGGCCATCGAGGGCAAAAAGCGCCTGTTCATCAACGATCCCAGGCCGATACTCGGCGGCCGGATGCTCGATGCGTTCGTCCAGCAGCTTTTCGGGCGCCGTCACCTGGTCCGGTCGCTGGTGACGATGGACGATCCGGACCACACCAATTACCGGGCCTTGACCCAGTCGTGGTTCCGGGGGGAGAACCTGCGCCGGCTGACCGGGCGCATCGAGCAGCTTGCCGCGCACTACGTCGACCGGCTTGCCGGTTTGGGCGGCGAGTGCGACTTCGTCAAGGATGTGGCCATCTGGTATCCACTGCGGGTGATCATGTCGATTCTCGGGGTTCCGGAAGAGGACGAGCCGCTCATGATGAAGCTCACCCAGGAGATGTTCGGGTCGACGGACCCGGACAACCGGCGCTCCTTCGAGATCACGTCCCTGGGGGAGGTGATCTCGGACTTCGAAGCCTATTTCAGCGATCTCAGCCGCCGTCGCAGGGAGAGCCCCACCGATGACGTGGCCAGCCTGATCGCCAATGCGCGCATCGACGGAGAGCCCCTGCCCGAGTTCGAGACCAACGGCTACTACATCATCATCGCCACCGCCGGCCACGACACCACCAGTTCGTCGGTGGCGGGCGGCCTGCTGGCGCTCATCGAAAATCCCGGCGAACTGGCGAAGCTGCGCGCCGACCCGGACCGGCACATGGCCACCGCCCTGAACGAGATCATCCGCTGGGTCACGCCCGTGCGGCAGTTCATGCGCACCGCCACGGCCGATTGCCAGGTCGGCGGCGTGGACATTGCCGAGGGCGAGGCCTGCACCCTCTGGTACCCGTCGGCCAACCGGGACGAGACCGTCTTCGATGCGCCGTTCGAGTTCCGCATCGACCGCCGGGATGCCGGCCACCTGGCCTTCGGTTTCGGCGCCCACGTTTGCCTGGGCCAGCACCTGGCGCGGCTGGAGATGGCGATTCTTTACCGGGAGCTGCTGCGGCGGGTCGATCGTATCGAGTTGAACGGTGAGCCGCTCTATACCCAGTCGACCTTCGTCGGCGGCCTCAAGAGCCTG
>JAPOON010000702.1 GCA_026713405.1 Gammaproteobacteria bacterium | reverse complement strand
CGAGAGAGCGTTGGACGAGCTCTAACGCGCCGAAAGGGAAGCCCCACATGCCGGCTCTATCGCGGGATTCCTCCGGTGTTCCTCGCACGTCCTCGTCCCGGCGCGCCGGGTTCATTACTCGCATGGAACAAATGCTCCAATCCACTTTGCTAGCTTCGATTCGGCGATCAGCAGCACCGGGCAGCGAGTTCGTCTACGGCGCCTCCCTTTCGGCGCACCAGCCACGACATCCTGCTTGTGTGAAAGGGTGTGGGACGAGTATCCATGTTGCAAATCCTCCTTCCAATGGCGCGTTTGGCGGTGGTTTCAGTCCCGCCACTCGACGCGCGGAGTTGACCATGCCGAATGCGTCGGTGCGCCGCATTCGGCCGTCGTCAGCGTGGTGCCCGTGGGCGCCCGTCAAGGGTGCGCTCCGCCGGGCTGCGCCCGCCCTTGACGGGCGCCCACGGGCGGTTGCAGCCGACCGATGCCGCACGGACTGGCGATTCGCCACGGCGATCTCAACCCACCGCCCCGGCGGGGCTCAGCGTCCACAGCCGGTCTTTCCCGAGCAGGGCGTTGGCCAGCAACAGCAGCTTGCGCATGACCGCCGTCAGCGCCACCTTCGGCGGTTTGCCCCGGGCGCGCAGTTCCTGGTACTTGCGGGCCAAGTCCGGGTTGTGGCGGACGGCGGTGACCGACGCCATGTAGAGCAGGCGTCGCGCACCGGCGCGACCGCCGTGGATGAAGCTCCGGCCCCGCCAAGCGCCCGACTCGCGCGTGACCGGCGCGAGCCCCGCCAGGCTGGCCACCGCCTTGCCCTCGACCGTGCCCAGCTCCGGCATCTCCGCGAGCAGACCCCGGGCGGTGACCAACCCGATGCCAGGCACCGAGGCCAGCACTTCGGTCCGGCGCACCAGTTGTGCATCCTTCGCGATCAGCTGGGCCATCTCGGCGTCGATGGCCCGGATCTGCCGTTCGGCCTGGGCCCGGCGGTTCTTCAACTGCCGCCGAATCAGCGGATGGCGGGCGTGCTTTTGCCGGTTCAGCGCCGCGGTGCGATCCCGCACCAGGGCATTCCGAGCGGTGTGCAACTCGTCGAGACCGCGCTGCGCCTGCGACCGGGCCTTGACCAGGCGCGGCTTGAGGGCCTCGCCCATTTTGGCGAGCACCGCCGCGTCGACGGCGTCGGTCTTGGCCGACTCGCCAAGCGCCTGCGCGAAGCGCCGGGCGCGCGCCGCGTTCACCCGCGCCAGCGGCAGCCGATCGACCAGCGCCTCTTCGAGGGCCCGGTGATACGGCCCGGTGGACTCGTAGACCACCCGACCCACCGAGGCACCGGCCCAGCGCGCCAGCGCCTCGATCCCGGTCGCGTTGTTGGTGAACCGCGCCGCTTCCCCGTTTGGGAGACGGTGGGCGTCGAGGTGGGTCTTGGAGATGTCCACACCCACCGTGTTCGGAGTATGATCGTTCATGCTTTCCCTGCTCCTGCGCTTGTCATTCGGGCCTTGATGCCCATGTATCCATTCAGGACGTATGGGAAGGACGGTGGTGACCACACTCGTTCACGGCCCCGAAGGCCAAGCTCTAATCGGTCCACCACCGCCCCCTCCGCCGGTCGCGACCGGCGGAGGGCGGACTTTCCAAGGGTCCGCATAGAGGGGATATTAAACAGACAAGCTTAACGCGCCGAAAGGGAAGCCCCGCATGCGAACTCTTTTCCGAAATCCGGCGTTGTTCCCCGCGCTTTAGCGCGCCGCTTTAGCGCGCCGCTTTAGCGCGCCGCGTCCTCGTCCCGGCAGGCCGGGTTGGAAACTTTCATGGAACATTTTTTCGCGCCACGAGTTTTCCAAGCGCCGAGAGCGGGTATACGGTACGGGCATCCTGCACGCCAAGCGAGCGCGCCCTTGCGGATTCCTGGCGCGCTGAATTGCTTTAAAGGTGCCGGATACCCGTACCGCACACCCACTCTCTCTTCGTAACACCAACCGCTGTTCCCTGCGCTTTAGCGCACCGCGTCCTCGTCCCGGCGCACCGGGGCGGAAACTTTCATGAGTCAGATTGCGCCTTGTTCTGGTAGCGGATCGGCTGTCCTGGAAACACCCGTTGCACCGTGGAGTCGCGAACGACCAACTGGCCGCTGACCAGGACGTACGGAATTCCGGTGGAAGGCGCGCCCTGTTCGCCCCGCTTGTGCGTGGCATTGTCGGTGACCGTTTCCGGATCGAAAACGGTGATGTCCGCGATCATGCCTTCCTGGATCCGGCCCCGCGCCTGCATGGCTTCGATCCCCGCCTCCCCCAGGTGCAGCGCGGACCAGTAGCTTAGCTGGCGGAGCGTCTGCATCAGGTCGACACCCTGTTCGCGGCCGAGGCGCAGTACCCGGGCGTGGCTGCCCGCGGTTCGCGGGTGGCCGACGAAAGCGCTGTACGGGTGCTCCCAGGTGAGGTCGTTGCCGTCGGCGTCGGTGGTGGGCATGCCGTCGCTGCCCACGGTGGCGTGCGGCCGGGTCAGCCACTCGGGCAGCCAGGCCTCGCGCTGGCGCACGAAGAGCACCAC
The DNA here is from genome assembly GCA_026713405.1 of Gammaproteobacteria bacterium. Next base: position 1,094 of record JAPOON010000702.1, on the reverse strand, counting down.
GATGTAACCCGGGTCTTCCTTGCGTTTGGCTTCATAGGTGGCTTGTGTGAAGAATTCTCCGGTGGCCGGATCCATCATGGAATCTTCGTAGGTGAGCTGCCAGTCGTGCAGCAGTGTTTCCGGCCTCAGGAATTCCGAGCCGATGGGCCCGGACCCGGAGACGTACGGGTAGTATTCGGACCAGGCGTTGTGACCCTGGGCGCGGGCGCCGGCCAGCTTGGCCTCGTTTTCCTGCCAGCCGCGGTTGTTGTCGTGTACGGCCATGAACGGAGCCCGCAATGCCATGGCGTTGGCGAAGGCTTCGGCGAAGCCCAGGGTACCTTCGGCGGGCGGCAGGTTGTTGCCGAGGAAGCGGACATGGCTGAACGTGCCGCGGCCGTAGCTCGCCGCCAGTTGCTGCAGGGCGAACATCTCCCCCGTAGTGACCCCTTTGGCCATGTAGCCCACCGTGGAACCGAGGCCCAGAGCACCTTGCGCCAGTTCGCGGTCGACGACTTCCAGGATGGCGGCCAGTTGTGCGGGGTCCGGGATGGTGACGGCGAAATCCGGCACACCGTTGTCGCGCTCGGCGCGGGCACGCGTGGGACCGATATGCTGAGCGTCCAGAGGGCCATCGAACCGCAGTCCGTCCAGAACGGCCATGCGGGCGAATTCGTGGGAAGCCGAGACGCCGTAGTTGGTCTGCCAGCGGCCCTTGCGCGCGGCGTACCAGGCGCCGACGTTGATGCCGCCGACCTCCAGGTCCAGGGTGGTGGTGACGCCGTCGCGCAGCATGAGCTTGCTGCCAAAGCGGGTCTGACCGTGCACGTGGGTGTCGATGAAACCGGGCGCGACGACAAGTCCCCGTGCATCGATTTCGGCCGCGCCCGGCAAAGCCTCGGGGGAGATGCGCGCAATCCTGTCGCCGCGGATGCCGAGGTTGGCCACCTCGTCGAATCCGGTCTGCGGGTCCATGACGCGTCCGCCGGAAATGACGACGTCGTAGTCGGCAGCCCATGCGGCCGGCAGCGGGCAGGCGAGGGCCAGGGCCAGTACCAGGGCCAGCGCGCGGAGCCCTGGCGGGAACGGTTCAGAGTTCATTCTTGTATATCCGG
>JAPOON010000701.1 GCA_026713405.1 Gammaproteobacteria bacterium | reverse complement strand
GCACCGGCGGCTGACCGGGGAAGGCCAGCACATCGATGTGTCCCAGGCGGAAGCGGCGATTCACCTGCTCGCCCCGGCGATTCTCGACTACGAGGTGAACGGCAGGACCTGGCGGCGCATGGGCAATCGCGACCTGGCACTGTGCCCGCACGGCGTCTACCCGGCCCGCGGCGAGGACCGCTGGGTGGCCATCGCCTGCCAGTCCGATGCGGCCTGGCAGGCGCTGTGCGAGGTGATGGGTCTGGACGAAGCGGCGGCGGATCTGGAGCTTGCGACCGCCGAGGGACGCAGGCAGCGGGCCGACGAACTCGACGGCCAGATTGCCGGCTGGACGTGTAGCCGCGATGAGCGGGAGGTGGAGTCTGCCCTGATTGCGGCCGGCGTTGCCGCCCATGTCGTCCAGAACACCGCGGAGTGCGAGGCCGACCCCCAGCTTCGGCACCGCGATCACTTTCGAACCGTCGTCAACGCCAGTGCCGGCGAACTGGTGGTCGAAGGCAGCCGATTCCAACTTTCGCGTACGCCGGCCCGAGTCGAGCGGGCAGGCCCGGAACTTGGGGAGCACAACTTTGGGGTACTGGAGGAGATTCTGGGATACGACTCGGAGCGGATCGCCGCTTTACTGGCATCCGGTGCGATGCGATAGCGTCGGCCCCGGTGCTGGATATTGCCCTGCTGCGCGGCCTGACTCGTGGCGGCCGAGACGTTGATGGGCAGCGTTGCGGGCGCATCGTCCACGGTGGCTCCCGCGGCCGGCTGACAAACATCGGCTGAGAAACCCTACAGCGCACCGCACCCGTTTGCCGCCACCATGCCGTTTCCGCGATCCGGGAAACGATCTGGTGTCACTGTTTCGACCCGAGGTGGCGGCGGAACGCGCCAGGTCGAACTGGGGCTCCGTCATCGTCACCAAGGCGCCTGCCTTGCGCTGGGCAAGCATCGCCCTGCTGCTTGCGTGTTGCATCGGTGCCGGGCTGGTCCTGCGGCTCGACTACGCGCGCAAGGTACAGGTCGCCGGCTATCTCGAACCGGCGGGGGGCATCGCGGAGGTGACGGCCCCGCTGGCCGGCCAGGTAGCGGTGCTGCATGTCAGGGAAGGAACCCCGGTCCGCCGTGGCCAGCCGCTGCTGGCGCTCGAACTCGGGCGTCTCGACGAGAACGGTGTTCCGTTACAGGCCCTGGAGGCCGAACACCTCCGGGGAATGATCCGCCGCCTGGATGAGTTGTCCGAAGCACAGGCCGAGAGGCACCGTGCCGAACTCTCATCGGTGCGACAGGAAATCGTCCACCTCGACGGCGAACGCCGCGGGCTGCAGGAAGAGTTGACGGTGGCCGGGGAACGCCAGGCCCTGCTCGGCCGCGCGGAAGCGCGTCTCGAACGGCTCTCGGGGCAGGGGTTGGCAGCGCGTGCCGAGTTCGACCGTCGGCGGCAGGAGACGCTGGCCGCGCGGCAGTCGTCCAGTCAGCTTCAGCGCGCCCTGGCCGGCAATCGCGCCAGGGCAGATCTGAAACGGGCGGCCCTGGCCCGGCTCGACCGGGACTTCAACGTGCAGCAATTGCGCATGGAACAGGAGCGGGCCGGGCTGGAACGCCGTCTGCAGCAGGCACGGGACGAGTACCGCACCACCATCGTCGCCCCCCGCGACGGCATTGCCGCGTTTCTCCAGTTTGGCCAGGGCGACCGGGTCGTTGCCGACCAGGTGCTGATGACGGTGGCCCCGCAAGCGTCGGAATTCGAACTGGTGCTGCTGGCCGACACCGCGTCCGCGCCTCGCCTGGCCGTCGGCAACGAGGTGCGGTTCAGGGTGCTCGGCGCGGAACGCGACGGCGACCCGCTGGGCGCGGCGGTGATCCGCGAGATCAGCCGTACTCCCCAGAAGCCCTACCGGCTGGTGAGCTGGATCACGGTGGACGGGGCCGTGTTCCGCGCCCGGGCGGAAGTGGTCGAATACCCCGAGAAGCTCCGGTTTCGCCATGGCGTGCGCGTCGATGCGTTCGTGGTCACCACGTCGAGGGCGTTGTGGCGATGGCTTGTCGAACCCCTGCGTTCGGCGCTGGAGGCCCTTTGATGCGCGTGCGGGCGAACCTCTGGCGCAAGGTTCCGGTACTCTGGCAGGCAGAAGCCTGCGAGTGCGGCGTGGTCTGCGTTGCCATGGTGACGGCCTGGCACGGGCGGGACCTCGACCTGGCAGACCTGCGGGCGCGCGGCCTGGCCGGCACCCGGGGCAGCACCCTGGGCGACCTGGTGGCCCTTGCCGAGGCGGAAGGGATGAACTGCCGGGGCCTGCGCCTGGAGCCGGATCACCTGAAGCGCCTGGCTGCGCCCGCCATCCTGCACTGGGACCTCAATCACTTCGTGGTGCTCGTGAAGGTCGGGCGCCGGGGCATCTGGGTCAACGATCCCGCGGAGGGCCGCCGCCGCTATTCCTGGCCGGACGTGTCCAGGCGCTTCACGGGGGTGGCGCGGGAGTTGCCCCCGTCCGACCGCTTTCGGGAGCGGCCGCTGGCGCCCAGGCTGAAACTGGCCGATCTCTGGCGCGGCGCGGTGGGCCTCGGCGGCAGCCTGGTGAATGTGCTGGCACTGTCGCTGCTTCTGCAGGTGACGCTGGTGCTCGGCCCGTTGCAGGTGCAGTGGGTGGTCGACAACGGCGTGATGCGTGCCGACCGGGAACTCATCGCGCTGCTCGCCATCGGCTTTGCCCTGCTGTTGCTCGTGCGGCTGGCCGCCCAGGTAATGCGCGGCTGGCTGGTTGCGCGGCTGACGTTCCTGCTCGCTTTTGAGTTCGGCCGCAACCTGTTCGGCCACATGCTGCGGCTGCCGCTCAAGTGGTTCGAGGCGCGCCATCTCGGCGACATCGCCTCCCGGTTCGGCTCGCTGGGCCCGGTGCGCGATGCGATGACCCAGGGGCTGGTGGCCGTCTGCGTGGACGGCTTCATGGCCATTGCCATGCTGGCGATGATGCTGGCTTACGATGCCTGGCTGGCGGCGCTGGTGGTCGTGGCGTGCGTGGTGTACCTGCTGGTGCGGTTCGCCCAGGTGCCGGCGCTGGCACGCATTGCCATGGACGAGATCAACCACCAGGCGCGGGCGGATTCAAGCTTCCTCGAGTCCATGCGCGCGATGCCGGCCGTCCGCGTCTACGCCCAGGAACGGGCGCGCCTCGACCTCTGGCAGAACCAGCAGGCAGGGGCGATCAACGCCGGCATCCGGGGCGCCAAGTGGGGGCTCTTCGGCGACGGTGCGCAGGCGCTGATCTTCGGCGTCGAGACCATACTGGTGGTCTACCTGGGCGCACACCACGTTCTCGACGGCGCGCTGACCATCGGCATGCTGTATGCGTTTCTCAGCTACAAGGGTGAATTCACCGGCCGGCTTGGCGAACTCGTCAACCAGGCCATGGCGCTGCGGTTGTTGCGCGTCCATCTCGAACGCCTCGCCGACCCGTATTGTGCGGAGGCGGAACTGTCCACGGACCCGGTATCCGACGAACCGGTTCAGGGGCCCCTGCAGCTTGCCGGCGTCGGTTTTCGCTATGGCGAGCGCGCACCCTGGGTACTGCGCGACGTCGACCTCGATATTGCGCCAGGGGAGTTCATTGCCCTGGTGGGGCCGTCGGGAGGGGGCAAGACAACCCTTGCCAAGCTGCTGATCGGCCAGTCCGAGCCGTCCACCGGCAGCGTTCGCGCCGCGGGGCGGCCCCTGGAAGGGTCCTGGTTGCGCCAGTACCGGTGTTCGGTCGGCTGCGTTCTGCAGGACGACGCCCTGTTCGCGGGCAGCCTGGTCGCCAACATCACGCTGTTCGACCCCCAGCCGGACGAGCAGCGGTTCGGGCAGGCCTGCCGACTTGCCCGAATCGATGCACTGATCGCGGCGCTGCCCATGGGGTTCGAGACGCCCGTCGGCGACATGGGTGCCGCGCTCTCCGGCGGGCAGGTGCAGCGGCTGCTGCTCGCCCGGGCACTGTACCGCGCCCCGAACTTCCTGTTTCTGGACGAAGGAACCGCTCATCTAGACCCGGGAATCCGGTCACAGATCCAGGAAATGGTGGCCGCCCTCGGATGTACCCGCGTGGTTGCCACCCACGACCTGTCCTTCGCGGCGCTGGCAGACAGAATCTTCGAGGTGGGCGATGGCGCGGTCGTCGAGGTGTCGAACATCGATGCGGCCGGCCGGCTGCTCGAAGCCCGCTGAGAGTCGCCACCGGTCGGGCGCAGCGCGAGCCGAAGCACCGCTTCGGCAGGTGGCGACGCCCCGCAACTGCGTTGCGGGGCCGGTGTGTCGAACAACTGGTGCTGTCAAATCGAAAAATACCGCGTAGCGCGCCAACGCACCGGCCAGGGCAGGTGCTGGAGGCCCGCGCCTCACACCGCTCTCGTCCCACAACCCAGCATTGTTGTTCCCCGCGCTTTGGCGCGCCGCGTCTGCGTCACGGGGCGCCGGGTTCCCCGGCTTGCGTGTTGTCCACTGACGGCGCTCCGGGTCGTTGTGTGGCACGCGGGCATGGCGCAGGTTGACACGATCGGCTCAAGGATACCGGCCGGTGCGTTGCCGGTCAGCAATCGGAGGCGACCGGCTGAGTGTGCGCACCCGTCATTGTTCGCCTCGAACTGAAACTTCATTCGCCTCGTAATGAAACTTCATTCGCCTCGTAATGAAACTTCATTCGCCTCGTAATGAAGCATCGTCTAACCTTTGCGGCGGACCTTATCCGGGAAATTGAATATGAGCTGGTGGGGAACGCTGATCGGGGGTGCGTTCGGCTATCTGATCGGTGGACCGATCGGCGCGCTGCTCGGCGCCTCGCTGGGGAGTTCCTTCGGGGGCGCGGCCCGCAGGCTGGATGGCGGCGGAGCGTTCGGAATCGATGCGGGTCCCCCGCGCCGGGAACGAGCCCAGCTTGCCTTTTTCGCCGCTACTTTCGGCGTCATGGGGCAGGTGGCCAAGGCGGATGGCCGGGTGTCGCCAGAGGAAATCCGCCTGGCCGAACAGGTCATGGACCAGTTGGGCCTCGATGCCGAGCAGCGGCGGGCGGCCCGCGCGCTGTTCAACGAGGGCAGATCTGGCGCCTTCCGGCTCGATGACGTTCTCGACCAGCTTCGCTCGGAGTGCCTGCGCGGATCGAACATCCGCCGCATGTTCCTCGAGATCCAGTTTCAGGCCGCCTGGGCCGACGGTGGGCTGCACCCGGAAGAACGAAGCCTGCTGCAGCACATCGCGGCGCGGCTGGGCCTGTCGCGGGCCGACTACATCCAACTCGAAAACATGTTCGGCTCCGCGGTGTCGGCAAGCGCTGATGGGCCGTCCCTGGAAACCGCCTACACGACTCTGGGCGTCTCGCCGGACACGCCTTATGACGACGTCAAGCGGGCGTACCGGCGGCTGATGAATCGCCACCACCCGGACAAACTCGCCGCCAAAGGGCTGCCCGAGGAAATGATGCAGGCGGCGACCGAACGCACACAGCAGATCAAGGCCGCCTGGGAAACCGTCAAGGCGGCGCGTGCCGCATAGATAAATGGGGACAAACGGGGTCGCGCAAGCGCTTGACGGTCGGCGGCATCGCCTCATGGGGTGGATTGCGGAATAACGAATGGAGATACCACTGGCGGCTCTATCCGACGAAGCGCTTGCGGGAGTGATCGAATCCTTCGTCCTGCGCGAAGGCACCGACTACGGGCACGGGGATTTCAGCCTGGAACAGAAATGCGCGGCCGTGCGCCGTCAACTGGAGCGGGGGGACGCCAGGTTGGTATTCGATGAACCCACCCAGTCGCCGAACATCGTCCTCTCAGGTGAACTGAGCGGGTCAGCCGGCAGCCGCCAGTAGCGATTCAATACCGTTTGCCACGGCCAGCAGGTCGCGGTCACCCAGCGTTGCGCCCATCAGGTTCAAACCCACCGGCGCGTCGCCCGGTTCCTGAATGGGGATCGACACGGCGCAGCGGTCGAGAAAGTTCGTGATGCT
>JAPOON010000700.1 GCA_026713405.1 Gammaproteobacteria bacterium | reverse complement strand
CGATAGATGACATCCGCGGTGAGTTTGGCCAATCCGGCGACCCCCGGTTCAATTACGGCGGAACTGTGGCACTCGGCGCATCGATCGTAGAAGATTCTCGCGCCCTGTGCTGCCGCAATGTCTTGCCCGGCGGCAACGTCTTGTCGGGCGACAACGGCTTGCCCGGCGGTAAGGGGGAGATCGAGGGCCGGGTGGTTGACGGTGGCCGGCATGGCAGTGCCCTGGGCAGGTGGATGCTCCGTGCTGGAGCGGTGCGTGGTCTCATTGTCGGCCGCGACGGGCACGGCGACAGCGCTCGACAGTAGCCCGCATACAAGAATTTTCAAAGCGACCTGGCTCACGATCGCGGCGCCAGGCGGTCTTCGGTGCGCCGGCCGAAACTCGTGACGGATAGGCGCGCTTGCCCGTTCACCATGGCGTTTCATTGGGGAGAGGGGTAACGCCCTTTAGTGGAGCGTCGGGGGCAAGGGGGTGTTCGTGGGTAACAGCGCTCTCCCCGTTTGACTATTGCGTGGCGATGGCGGGTACGCCTTCTTCCAGCGTCACCCAGTTCTGCTTGCTATCACACCAGGCCTGGAACATCGGCTTGAATGTGGTGGTGTCGTCCAGGGTGCCCGTCTTCAGAAAGCCCGTATCCGGTGGCGCCGGTAGGGCCGAATAGATCGGCGAGCCGCAATTGCCGCAGAAATAGCGCTGCACCGGGTTGCCGCTGGTGGTGTCGGTGTCTTCGTACCGTTTCGGCGTGCCGGTGATGGAAAGCTCCGCCGTTGGTACAGCAGCGAGAGTCGAATAGGCCGACCCGGCCTGCCGTTGACAGTTCTTGCAGTGGCAGATGCCGGTCGTCGCTGGTGCGTTTGCGATTTCGTACTTGATTGCGCCGCAGAGGCATTGGCCGGTGATGGACATGGCGGTTCCGTTTGCGTGAGGGGATGAGGAGGATAATGCAACGATTGATGTTTTGTATCTGGCCTGTGCGTCAATGCCGCGTCTAGCGGATGGGGGAACCGATCACAACAGCGCAACCTGGTATCGATCCAGCAGCACGTAGAAGTCGTCCCCCAGATAGTCCCGTAGCGTGCCGCACTGGTTCAATTCAAGAACTGGCTGCGCCCGCTCGAAAATCGCTGCGAGCCGTTGCTTCGGGTCGTGCCGGGAGCGGTACAGAATGCCGTCCGGCTGATCCGGGTGTTCCTGAAATGCTCGCGCCCACTCCTGGGCCAATTTGTAGCTGCCGGTGGCCAGACGCGCGTCCAGCCCCATCTTGACGAGGCCTTTGCCGGCAAGATCAACCAGCCTCAGCCCTCGCGAAGATCGAAACTCGGCGACGCGGTACTGCTTGAGGTGTGCTTCAGTAATGCGCGATGTTCCCCGGTGAGGTGTGCGGCAGAACACCTCGACGAATGAACCTTCGATCTTTCGAGCCAGATACAAGGTGCCGGACCCGGGCGTATCGAATCGATTCTCGCCGGAGGATCCAAAGTACAAGGGACTGTAGCCGGCCCGGTGCAGCCGCACCCATGAATGCTGCCTGGCCACCCGGGTTGTGGCCAGCGGTGCGTCGAATAGACTCCGGGTCGGGCGGGCGTGGCGCCGCAGCCGAGCCATTCCCGGTGTTACACCGCGCCGTGCTCGCCGTGCATGCGAGCTGCCCGGCCAACCTGGTCTGTTTTGCCCGCACGAAGTAGGTCGATCGGCCGTTTGCCGCCGATTGCATCATCGTGGCTGAGGAAGAAAAGAAACTGCGTCCAGGGGTCGTCGTCGCGGAGTAACTCCAGAACCTCGACGAAGCCACTCAGCACGTCGTTGCCTTCGAACTGCCATGCCGGGTAGACATACCCGCGGTTGCCCGCCACCCCCAGCAACTTCCCCGCGTTTCGGCGCAGCCCCACGGCCTGGCGGCTGATTCCCAGCAACTCGCCGACGTTGGAGGGGCTGAGCACGCCGCCGTCCTGCTCGAGCAACTCCCGCCGTGCGATGGCGCCCCGCATGCGAACGCGGAGTTCGGGGGATTCCTTGACTGGAAGGAGAGCCAGAGTCTCCAGCAACGTCCAGAAGTCGTCCGGCGCCGAGAGTGCTTTCGCTCGCTCGCGATTCGGCAGGGAACGGATGGCGCCGTGGAAATACCGCACGATCCGGGCCATGAGGGCGGCTTCGGCAGGGTTCGCTATTTCTTCTATTGTTGTGCTGGACATCGCTTCAGCACTCGGGCCGGGCACATTGGCTTGACGATAATATACCTATCGAACTATGTAAAGAACGTAAAGCAACTTGATGTTCGGCGCGACCCGATTGCGGGTGCATGCCGGTGAAGGGTCCGGCGCCATGAAGCATCGTGCCGCTCTACCAGCCGGTCCCCGGCGTGATGTCCGAATTGCGCCAGGCCAGCTTTAGCCGCGCATCAACGCCCGCTACCGGCTCGCCGTCGCCCGCGAGAGCTTCGCGCAGGCCGTGCAGCGACCATCCGTTCTCGGGAAATTCAACCAGGTCGGCGGCAAAGACTTCCTGAGCCGCTTGCAGGTCCCGGTTCCGTATCAGCGCCGTACCGAGCGCCTGTCGAACGGGAAAGTGCCAGAAAGGCGGTTCCGAATACGGCAGCGTGAGCTGGATGTCTACCGCTTCCCGAAGCAGTTCAACCTCCCGTTCGGTGTTCCCAAGCTGCTTCTCAATTCCCGCCCGCACCAGGTTTGCGGCAATGTCCACCAGATTCCTGCTGATCTCTGCCCGTCGCAGCACCACCAGATCGAATTCGTCGCTATCCCGCGTCGCCTCCAACGCCGCAAGCTCCGCCCGCGCCGATTCCACATCCCCTTTCGCCGCAAGCGCCAGTCCCCGCCCGTAGTGCCACATGGCCGTCGCATAGGGCAGCCCCTCGGCCTCAGGCGGCTCAGCCAGCGCCTCGTCCCACATTCCGAACCGCGCGAACGTAAACATCCGCACCGGCAGGTAAGCCTGAATCGCCCCCATCTGCCGGGCGACCTCAACGGGAACCCGCTCCCGCAACCGATCTGCCGTCGCCAGTGCCAATCCCCGCTGTCCTTCCATCATCGCCGCGTACCACAGAAAGTGCAGGTTGTGCGGATAGTAGGCCGCCGGGTAGAGGCCCTGCGCATTGCACTGCGCGATGTAATCCTCATCGGAAGCCGCCGCTTGCTGGTTGGCGATCACGGCATCGTGATACCGGCCCAGGCGCAGGTAAATGTGCGAGGGCATGTGCACCAGGTGCCCCGCCACGGGTACCAGGACGCCCAGGCGGTCGGCGGCTTCCTCGGCCTTGTTCGGGGTGAACTGTTCCATGGCGTGTATGTAAAGGTGGGCCGCGCCCGGGTGTTCCGGGTCTGCGGCAAGCACCGTCTCCAGGGCCTCCACCAAGGCGGGCGTGATTTCCTTCGGCGTACCGTCGTCGTTCCAGTAGGCCCAGGGCATCCGGTCCATCAGCGACTCGGCGTAAAGCGTCAGGGCGTGCAGGTCGTCGGGGTACTTCGCGGCGAGCGCTGCCATTGCCTCGGAGAAGGCGGCGTCCAGCGCCGCGCGGTCTTTGCCATTCTCGGAGTAGCGTGCGGCGATCGCGTCGATGTAGTCGCGCTCCCGGTCGGTCTCGTGGTGCCGCTGGGCACGGGCGAACTCGATGGCCTTCCAGGCCGGCGCAACGGCCTCTTCGCGCATCGGGGCGTTGATGTTCGGCCCGAGGGCGAGCGCTTGGCCGGCGTAACAGATGCCGCAGGTGGGGTCCAGGGCGGCAGCGGCGCGGAAGGAGCGCACGGCTTCGGCGTGGTTGAAGCCGAAGGCCAGGGTCAGCGCCTGGTTGAAGTAGCGCTGCGCTCTGGGTTCGACCGTGCTGATGGGGAAGTGCAGGGGGCCGATGCCTTGCAGAAGCGGTGCGATGGGCGGCACGGCCGGCTGGTTGGCAGCAACCATCGGGGTTGCTGCGAAAATTATGGCAATCAGGGTCTTGCTGATGTGCATGATTTGCGAACCGGAATCCAATGCGGCTGTCTGGAGCATATCAACGAGCGTGGGTATTTTCCTACGGCTGGTCTAGCGAGATGCTGCTCCCACTTGGGCGCAAGTGAGGTGCCCCATCGGGGCGCGTGGCAATTGAGTGTATCGGGTACGAAAGCAAAAGCGGTGGAGTCTGAAACCATGAGCTGCGACGCACACGCCTGAGCTTCTTGCCATCCAAGTGGCACGACACTATATTCATCCCTGTTAAGGAATGAATTATGGCAATCACACCGGACTTGACGATTCGTGAAACCGCCGCGTTGTCGGGTGTTCCCCGCAGCTTGATCGAAAAGGCGGTTGAAGCGCGCGTACTAGAGCCTCTCACTGCATCCGCCAGATTTCGTGGCGGCGCCACGCGCTATCTCCCCATCCGCGCGGTCGCCTACTTCCATGCCTTGCAAGCAGCGAGGCTCAACGACCTACCGTTACGGCACAAACGATCGATCTGGGGGTGCGTGGCCCGCCTTGAGCCCATGAAACTCAAGACCATCGAATTCGCGCCCGGCGCGCTGCTCGACCTTGAGCGATTGGCAGCAGACTCACTTGGCTCCGCAGAGCGATACCGCGCAGCGCGTGATCGATGTATTACATCGAATGAGGACATTCTCGGTGGTACGCCGGTGATAGCCGGAACTAGAATCACAGTCTATGCCGTCTTGGGGCGCCTGCAGGATGGCGACACCATCGATGAACTCCTTGACGACTATCCAGAGGTTGCGCGTGAAGGGTTTGAAGCGGCTGAACTCTATGCCAGGGCTCACCCGCTGCGGGGGCGCCCGTCCGGGCGCCCCTGGAAAAACGTGGCCTGAGTCATGGTGGCAGTAAATCAGTGCGGTTGTTCCTCGATGAGTGCCTGTCGCCAAGGATTGCTCGATGCCTGAATGCCGATGGTGCCCACGTCGTATTGCATCCACGAGACTTCGGTGGGCTGGGTGCGCCGGATCATGCGAGAATCCGCCGATTCCATCCCTCCAGGTCCCCCGCCATGCGTGATTCCATTGAACTCTGGGTCAACCGAAACGACCTTCGCGATGTCCGCGTGGAGAGGCGGGCTCTCCAGCCGCTACAGGACGGATGCGTGCGCGTGGAGATACAGATGTTCGGGCTCACGGCCAATAACGTCAGCTATGCGGTGGCGGGCGACCAGATCGGCTATTGGGGGTTCTTCCCCGCCGAGGGTTCGTGGGGAAGGGTGCCCGTGTGGGGGTGCGGCAACGTCGTGGCTTCGAATTCTCCGGGCATACCGGAGGGGGAGCGCCTGTGGGGGTTCCTGCCCATGGCGAACGCCGTCGATTTGCAGCCCGGGCGCATCCGCGAAGATCAGTTCACCGACATGGCGGCACATCGCCAGGCGCTCCCCGAGGTATACAACAACTATCGGCGCACCAACGCCGAGCCTGAATTCCTGCGGGAACTGGAAGTGGAAAGGTGCCTGTTCTTTCCGCTGTTCATCACGTCGTTCGTGCTCTACGACTATCTGCAGGACAACGGATTTTTCGGGGCGCGCCAGGTGGCGGTCGGGTCCGTCTCGTCCAAGACGGGTTTCGGGTTGGCGCACCTGCTTCACAACGACCCGGAAGTCGACGTGCGCGTGGTCGGCATCACGTCGCCGGCGAACGTTCCGTTCGTGGAATCGCTGCACTGTTGCGACCAGGTGTTGACCTACGGCAATGAAACGGCTCTCGATGCGACGGTGCCGACCGCTTTTGTCGACATGTCGGGGAATCGGGCACTGACCGTGGCGCTGCACCGCCACTTTGCAGGCAACCTGGTCGAGAGCTGCATGGTCGGGGCCACGCACTGGGAGAGCCGGGGAAGCGGCGCAGGGCTGCCCGGCGAAGAAACCCCAGGCGCGGCATTGCCCGGCGCCAGGCCGAAGTTCTTCTTCGCCCCGTCGCAGATTACCAAGCGCAACCGGGATTGGGGGCCGGGCGAAGTCATGCTGAAGGCGGGCGAGGCGAGCGCCGCTCTTTCGAAGCGGCTGCGTGAGTCGATGACCGTGGAATGGACCCGGGATGTGGAGGGGCTGCAGGCGCTCTGGCTGGAAATGCTGGAAAACAGGATTCACCCTGGCCGGGGGCAGATGGTGTCGCTGTAATGTCGGTAACCGGGGGCGACCGCTTCCATCGGTTCCTGTGGAAGCGCGGCTTTCGGTCTGACTGATGATTGGCCGGGGGTGACCGACGGATTCGTCGATGCACCGCCTTTGTGTCGATTCGCCTTGGATCGAACGCCCGGAACCACCTATTCTGGCCGCCCCGTCTTCCAGGAAGCCACCCGATGAACTATCTTGCCGCACTGGTCCTCACGCTGGCTGCCATCCCCGCCATGGCCGATATCGCCGAGATGGTCGAGCACCGCTACGCGGACAGCGACGGGGTGCGTATCCACTACGCCGTCGCCGGCGAAGGCCCCCTCGTCGTGATGATCCACGGCTTCCCGGACTACTGGTATTCCTGGCGCCACCAGATGGAAGCGCTCAACGATCGCTTCCGGGTCGCCGCCGTGGATCAGCGGGGCTACAACCGGAGCGACAGGCCCAAGGGGGTGGAGAACTACGCGATGCCGCTACTGGTGCAGGATGTGGCTGCCGTCATCGCCGCCGAAGGGGAAGAGGCGGCCATCGTCGTCGGCCATGACTGGGGCGGCGTAGTGGCCTGGAACCTCGCCATGGCTCGACCTGAGCTCGTGGATCTGCTTGTTATCCTCAACATGACGCATCCCAACGGATTTGCCCGGGAACTGAGGAATAATCCCGAACAGCAAGCCAACAGCCAATATGCAATGGAGTTCCAGAAACCCGGCGCGCACGAACAACTCACTGCCGAAGCTCTTGCCAGGTGGGTCGCTGACGATTCCGCCCGCGGCCGCTACGTCGAAGCCTTCGAACGCTCGGATTTCGAGGCCATGCTGAATTACTACAAGGCCAACTTCCCTGATGTGGGACCTGCCACAAACGACGCACCGGCGCGGCAGCCACTGCCGAAGGTGCGGGCGCCGGTGCTGATGTTCCACGGCTTGGATGACCAGGCCGTTCTGGCCGCCGGCCTGAACGGTACCTGGAACTGGCTTGAACGGGATCTCACGCTGGTAACCGTTCCCGGCGCCGGCCACTTCGTGCAGCAGGACGCCGCGGAACTGGTTTCGGAGACGATGCGAAGCTGGTTGCTGCAGCGGCGGCGCGAATCCGGGTGAAGCAGGCGCCGGTGCAAACCGACATGGTAGCGATGGATGAGTCCTGTGGGTGTTCCCGGAAGCCTACGCTACTGAGCCTGAAGGTTGCGCACGACATCACGTCATTGAAGCGCGCGAGCAATTAGTGTCCGATCGATTTCGCTGTCGAATCGGCACGCAAAACGCTCCTTGAAGACCTCTCGGGCAACCGCCCACGGGTCGCCAGCTTTCCCTTGCAATTGCCTTGCGTCTTGCCGCCAGATAATGCCTTCGAGTGACAGGCGGAACGCAACGTAGTTGGCCAACGCTGCAGCGTTCACGTCATGCATCGATGCCACTCGGGAAACCTCATCCTTCAGCCGTCCGGACGATCCGTTCCCGTGTTCCAGGCATAGCTTGGCCAACTCCTCGGCCCGTCCGTTGAGCATGACATCGGCAGCGAACCGATTGGCCGCGGCTTCCTCCTCCGCAATCCGCTGGCCTGCCCCTGACTCAGAGCCCGAGACTTTGCCAATCGTTCGAGTCTCAGGCTGTTGCGCGGCGTGATGCAGTTCATGCAGGAGGTCGAAAGTCCACCGGGACTCAAACGGCGACCTCTGGTTCAGTACGATCGAGCTCCGCCCGTCATGCCGCCAGCAGGCGGCGTGAAACGTCCGCGGACCGCGCAGCGGAAGCACTACCACACCCAGATCCCACACCGTGCGCAGTACACTCTCGAAGCCATCCGAACGGTATCGCTCAACCATGCGCTTGCGCACCTCCAGCGGATCCGCAGGTATGTGTTCCAATGGTTCCGGACCCATGCCACGAGCCGCGAGCGTGGCCAGGTAGCCTGCGTAGGTTTCAAATGCGGCCGTTGCTTGGGAGTCTCGACGGCCCAACCGCCTGAACCGGACTCCCGCGCTACTTGAACCGGTAATTGTCAATGGCTCTGCGCCCATAAGCTCCGCGGGCGACCATCCGAATACACGCTCGAGCACGGCCGTCGTTTTCGCCGTCAGTGCTCCGTCTTCGCCTTCTGTCGAAGACTCATACTCAGCCGTTGCGGAATCGGCAGGCGGCAACAGCCTTTCCAGCACGAAGTCACGGTGCAGGCCCACCTGCGCTACTTTTGCGAGCAGTCCCTCGAAATCAACCGGAACATGGGGAGGCAGGATCTCGTTGCGAATCTTGATTCCGAGCGCTTGCGACACCTCGCACAATCGGCGGTAACTCGCAGAACGGTATCGTTCCGCTTCGTAGCGCTGAATCTGCTGTGCCGTCAGCCCGAGGCTTTCCGCCAAAGCCCGCTGGCTCATGCCAGCGGCGATTCGAGACCTGATCAATCCCTCCGGGAGATCTTCGAACGAGTCGAGTGTAAAGCCCGATGGCCCGGCTCGTTTCAAACTCTCGTAGTCGCTCAACTCACTCTCGAGATCCTGCAATTGGCTCTCGATCT
>JAPOON010000699.1 GCA_026713405.1 Gammaproteobacteria bacterium | reverse complement strand
CTCGGCGATTTCCTGCGCGGCCATCCACAGACCGCGAGGGTCGGCGGCGCGCAGCGCCTTGCTGCCGCGCACGATGGCGACCGCCTTCACGCGCTTGTTGCCCAGCACCGCGCCGCAGCCGTTCTTGCTGGCCACGTGGCCGTAGTCGCCGTGGATGGCGGCAAAACGCACCTGGTTCTCGCCCGCCACCCCACTGGTGTAAACGCTGAGCTGGTGGCCGGTGAGATCGAGCATTCCTTCGAGGGCCTCCTGCGTTTCCCAGGTGTCCTTGCCCATGAGGGCGGAGGCGTCCCGCAGCTCGACGGTGTCGTCGTGTATGTACAGGTAGACCCACTCCGTCGCCCGGCCCTGCAGCACGAAGGCGTCGTAGCCCGGGTACTTCAGGTTGGCGCCGAAGAAGCCGTTCGCCTGGGGGGTGGTGGCGCCGTTGGTCAGGGCGCCGCGGGTGATAACCGTGAGTCCGCCCGTACCCCAGGCCGGCAGCCCGGCCAGCGGGCCCGTGGCCAGCACCAGTCGGTTATCCTCGTGATCCCAGCCGACCTCCGCCGGGACCTCGTCCCACAAGATCTTCGCGCCCAGGCCTACCCCGCCGACGCAGGTACGGCACATCTCGGCTGTCCAGGGTTCGGTCCAGGTGCGATTGCCGCTCAGATCAACCCGCAATATCTTGCCGGCGTAACCACCTGGGAGTTCCTCTTGCATATCGCTTGCCCCTCAACGCTCAGAGTTTGCAGTGCCTACTGTACCGTGACCGACTCCGCGGCCACGGACGGACGGCCCAGAATCGTCTGCGGCAAAAGCCGGCCGGTGGCGCCGGCGGCAATGAATGCCCGCTTGACGTCAAAAAGATTGTCCCGCAGGTACGACTTCCAATCGCCCAGGGAAACCCCAGACTGCACCAGTCCCTTGAGGATACCCACGTCGTTCGTCATCCAGATATCGCGCGCCGGTCCGAGGATCATTGCTCCGGTGATGCGGTCATCGTGCCACAGAAGTTTGCGGTACGCCGGCCGTTCCAGACGCAGGGAACTCATGATCTCGGCGCCGGAATCGTCCCACGAACCGAAACTGGCAATTTCGAGCCCCAGAACCTCGACGATATTCATCAACAGGCTGCCGCGGTAAGCTTGCGGCTGCCCCGCCATGTTGGCCCCGGCGATGCGCCCGTGCTCCATGGCGGTGGGTTCGATGGCGTGCAACGCCGGTTCCCCGGTGACCGCGTCGTGGCCCTCGGCAATGTCACCGGCTGCGTAGACGTTGCGCACGCTGGTTCGCATGTGCGCGTCCACCACGATACCGCGGTTGATCTCGATGCCCGAGTCTTTCACCCAGTCGAGGTTGGTGCGGATGCCGGTGGCCATAATCACCGTATCCGCCATTACGTCGTCGCCCTGCTGGAAACGCAGGCGCTTGGCGCCGTCGGCATCTTCGATTGCCTGCAGTTGCGCGCCGGTACGAACCGTGACGCCGCGATCCTGCAGCCATCGGGTCACCACGTCAGCGCCCGTCACGTCGATCATGCGCGGTAACACCTGCGGCGCGATTTCCACGACGGTAAGCCG
>JAPOON010000698.1 GCA_026713405.1 Gammaproteobacteria bacterium | reverse complement strand
CATTCCCCCCGGCAGGGCCGCCCCAACCAGGCCCGCCGCGCCGGCTTTGCGCCAGAAATCCCTTTCGACCACGCCGGCTTGTCGCCAACCATCGATATGAGGCGCGAGTTCGGCCTGAAAGAACCTGAAAGCCGAATCGGCGAACAGGTAGTGCTCTTCGGTCATCCAGGGTCGTGGGGGAAGCATGGGCTAACGGCGCGTTCGCATGGTCTTTGTCTGAAATCTTATTCTACGCGAAGGATATAGTTTGCTATATATGCAAGATGTGATCAGACTTGTCCAAGGGTACTCGATCGAAAACTCCACCCATGGCGGTGCAGGGCGGCTTTGCCGCGAAGTACCCGGAACTCCTGGGAAGCCGGCGAGGCTGACCCAATGCGCCTGAAACGACTGCTGGCCGCGATGGCGGCACCGATCTTGAGTTCGCCGATCGCGTATCGGCCGTAACCCCTCCCATGCCTCGCACAGCCCGCACCAGCATCGAAATCGAGTACGCCGTCCACGGAGACAGGCAGAATCCCGCCATCGTCCTGATTCGGGGCCTCGGGTCCCAGATGGTCGAATGGCCGGACACGCTGATCGGGACCCTGGCCGACGCCGGCTATCGTGTTCTTGCCTTCGACAATCGCGATGCGGGGTTGACCCAGAAAGTTCCGGAGCCTTACGAGTTCAAAGACATGGTCAACGATGTCAGGGAACTGCTCGAGGAATTGGAGATCGACGCCGCGCACATCCTCGGCATCTCGATGGGCGGCATCGTAGCCCAGTATTTCGCGGCCATGTTTCCGCAAAAGATACTGAGCCTGATTTCGGTGATGTCCACAACGGGCGATCCTTCGCTGCCGCAGCCGGCGGCCGATGTGGTGGAAATGCTGGTTCAACATCCGGCCGACCGGGCCGAGGCGGTTGAACTGGGCCTCACGCGGCGCCGGCGGTTCCTGGGCCGGGGTTTCTCCGAAGCGGACGCAGATGCGCGGCAGGCCGTGGAGCGGTTGCTCGACCGCTGCCACGACCCGGTCGCAACAGCCCGCCAGCAACGGGCGGTGACAAGAGCGGCGGCCAACCCGGACCGCCTGGCGGCAATCCGCTGCCCCACACTGGTGATTCACGGCGACGACGACGCCATCCTCTCCGTCGAACACGGCGAAGACACGGCGCGCCGCATTGACGGGGCGAAGCTGGTGATCGTTCCGGGCATGGGGCACGCGATTCCGCCGGCGCTGGGTGGGCGGCTCGCGAACGTCATCCTCGAATTCCTGGGCAATCCATCCTGACGGAAGCCGTCAGGCGTCCCGGCGAAACTGCCGGTCGAGGAAGGCGACGATTCGCGCCAGCGCCGGCCCGCATTGCGGCAGCATCTCCATCTGCAGATAGCCGTGCGGCATGTGCTCGTCGATGAAATACTCGTGCTCCAATCCCGCCGCTTCGAGCTTGCGCACCAGGGCGTCGGACTGCGGCACCAGCGCATCCTCGGCGCCCACTACGATGTGTGCGGGCGGCATCATCAAGATGTCATGGATGGGTGAAACCCGGGGGTCCGCCACCAGCCGCTGCAGGTCGTCGCCGAGATAGGCCTCGGCAGCAATCCGGTTCGCCAGGTTGAGGCGGTGGTCCGCTTCGCTGTGCGCCGGGCGATTCAGCATCATCTCGAAGTCGAAGGCGCCGTAAATCAGGACGATGGCTTTCAGGCTCGCTTCGGAGGATGCCAGGGCCGGGACGATCGCAGCGCTCAGGTTGGCGCCCGCACTGTCGCCGCCAATGGCGAGCCGTGATGCATCCCCACCCCACGTGCCGCATTCCCGGGCGACCCACCCGACCGCATCGATGCAGTCCTGCCAGCCTGCCGGAAACGGATGCTCGGGCGCCAGCCGGTAGTCGATGATGAACGTGAGAAAACCGGCCTCTGCGAATCGCCGCGAGAGCTTCGCGTAGTGGCGCGGCCCGCCCGCGACCCAGGCGCCGCCGTGGATGTAAACCAGTACCGGAAAGGGGCCCCGGCCCTGCGGCACCACGATGCTGGTGCTCACGTGGTCATTGATCGGCACATCGTCATGGACCGCCCCCACATCCGGCAGGTCTCGATTGAAGACCTCGGAGAGCATGTCGTTCATGGCGCGCAGGTCCAGCGCCGTTTCCGGGCGCAACTCGAGCAACCTGGCCACCCCCGATGCGGTGTCCGTGAAATCGAGGTGCCCGATGCCGTCGGCGTCGCTGTCGCGGGGAAAAGAGGTCATCCGGTCGAGTATTT
>JAPOON010000697.1 GCA_026713405.1 Gammaproteobacteria bacterium | reverse complement strand
TTCTACGACGAGATGTTCACCGCGCCCGGCCGGCCGCGGCCGCATTGCAATGCGCTGATCGAGGCACTGTCGGAGCTGCCCGCCGATGAACTCGGCAGCCTGCAGCAGCGGGTCAACCGCGCCCTGCTGCACGAGGGGATCACCTTTACCGTCTACGGCGACGACGAGTCCATCGAACGGGTCTTCCCGGTCGATTGCGTCCCGCGGCTGGTGCTCGCGAGCGACTGGGAACACATCGAGCGCGGTCTGATTCAACGCGTTCAGGCACTGAACCTGTTTCTGGCGGATGTCTACGGCAAGGGCAGCATCATCCGCGACGGCGTGGTCCCGGAGGATCTCGTACGCGGCTGCCCCAACTACAGGCCGGAAATGGAAGGCGTGAAGGTGCCGCTCGATGCCTACGTGTCGGTTTGCGGCACCGACATCGTCCGTACCCACGACGGCTTCATGGTGATGGAGGACAACCTGCGCGTCCCTTCCGGCGTGTCCTACATGCTTGCCTGCCGCCAGGCGATCCGCCGCGCCTGGCCCCGCGTGTACCGGGGCTACCGGGTGCGCCCCGTCGACCAATACGGAAGCGAACTGTTAAGGGTGCTGAGGTCGCTGTCACCGAACCGGGAGTCCCCGAGCATAGCGCTGCTGACACCGGGCGTTTACAACTCTGCCTACTACGAACACGCCTTCCTCGCCTCCGAAATGGACATCGAACTGGTGCGGGGCGACGACCTGCTCGTACAGAACGACCGCCTGCACATGCGCACCACGCGGGGCCTGCGCCCCGTGGACGTTCTCTATCGGCGGATCGACGACGACTTCATCGACCCCAAGGCATTCCGCGCCGACTCGGCTCTAGGCGTGCCGGGCCTGTTCGATGTCTACAGGAAGGGCAACCTGGCGATGGCAAACGCTCCGGGAACCGGCGTGGCGGACGACAAGGCCGTCTACGCTTACGTGCCGCGCATCATTCGCTACTACCTCGGCGAGGAGCCCATTCTGCTGAACGTGGAGACCCACCTGTGCCGGGAACCCGAGGGCCTGGCCTATACCCTCGAACACCTCGATGAAGTCGTCGTCAAGGCGGTGGGAGAGTCCGGGGGCTACGACATGCTGGTCGGCGTTCACGCGAGCCGCGCCGAGCGCACGGCTTTCGCCGAGAGGATTCGCGCCAATCCCGCCAACTACATTTCGCAGCCGACGCTGGACCTGTCCCGGGCGCCCTGCCTGATCGGCGGCCGCGTCGAGTCCCGCCATGTCGACCTCAGGCCCTTCGTGCTGCACGGCGCCGAGACCCGCATTGTCCCGGGCGGGCTGAGCCGCGTGGCGCTGCGCAAGGGGAGCCTGGTGGTCAATTCCAGCCAGGGCGGCGGCGCCAAGGACGCCTGGGTCGTCGAGGAACGCTGATGCTCGCGCGGGTAGCCGACAGCCTCTACTGGATGAACCGCTACCTGGAACGGGCGGAATTCAGCGCACGCCTGGTCAGCCTGCAGGTTCAGCGGCTGCCCGTGGGTTCGGCCGACGAAATCGCCCGCGGCTGGCAACTGCTTTTCGCCGGCCTTGGCGCCGACCCGTCAGAATTCCTCCTGCCCGGCGGCCTGGAGGATGACGACTATCTCTTCGCGGACGGATACACGCTCACCGATCTCCTTACCTTCGAGACCGGCAACCCCGCTTCCATCCTGAACTGCATGACCACCGCCCGGGAAAACGCCCGGGAGGTTCGCAGCAGCATCGGCCCCCGCATCTGGTCCTGCCTCAACCGGGAGTACCTGAAGCTGCGCGAGACGCGGCTGGTCGACGTATGGAAACGAGAACCCGAGTTGCTCTACCGGGATATCGCCGAGGGCGTCGAGCGCTTCCACGGCGTCTGCGATACATCGATGCGCCACGGCGAAGAGTGGTCTTTCATGCAGCTCGGCAAGTACGTCGAGCGGGCGCAGCTGGTGGGGTCGCTGCTCGCGGCGCACTGCGGCGGAGCGGCGGCTGCCACCCAGGACGGTGCCGAATGGCCGGTACTGCTGCGGGCCTGCAACGCATTCGAGGCCTACGGCCACGAGTACGGAGGCGCCTTCGAGCAGGGAAACATCCTGCAACTCCTGGTGCACGAGGCAGAGCTGCCCTTTTCGCTTCGATTCTGCCTGCAGCGGTTGCACTCGGGCCTCGACATCATCGACCCGGCCCCAGCGGGCGAATCCCGGCCCGCCCCCTTCGCAATCCTGCAACGGCTCGACGACCTTCTCGACAGGTACACAGAGGCGTCTTCCGGCAACGAACCCCCGGATTCCGGCGGCCTGGCGCTGGTCTGCCGTCAGTTCCGAGAATTTCATGATGCCCTTGAACGGAGTTACGTGTACTATCCGGTGAATGCTTGACACCGGCAAACCAGCCTCTTTTGAAGCTAGCGTCGACGTGTGCCTGGCACCGGAACTCACCCAGGCCCTTGGCACGCTGGCAGAGGCAATCGAGCAATTTGCCGCCAGTCATTCAATCGGGGGGGAAGTGCCTTTTCGGCTGAATCTGGTTCTTGACGAACTCGTCACGAACAGCGTCAACTATGCACTGCCGGAAGTAGCGGAACCCATGTTGCGCGTGCGCCTGTCCCGTACGCCGGATGGCGTGACAGCGCAATTGGAGGATAATGGCGCCGCATTCGACCCGTTCCAGGATGCACCGAAGCCGGATACGTCCAAGGGGTTGGACGAGCGGCCGATAGGCGGGTTGGGCGTGTTTTTCGTGACGCAGTTTGCCGACAGCGCGAGTTACGAGCGGGAGGGCGGCGTCAATCGGATTACCTTGCGGATGAAAACGGAGAAATGAATGAGCGATCAGACTCAACTTTCGGTAGCAACCGAACAGCACGACAAGGGGGTGATCCTGTGTCCCAGCGGGCGCGTGGACGGCACCAACGCGGGAACGCTTGAAGGTGTCATCAGGGATCAACTGGAAGGCGGCCAATCCATATTGGTATTCGACTTCAGCGGCCTGAACTACATCAGCAGTGCCGGCCTGCGCGTATTGCTGGTGGCGGCGCGGGATACCCAGTCCCGGGGCGGCAAGTCGGTGTTCTGCGGCCTCTCGAAACAGATCGCCGAGGTATTCGCGGTCAGCGGCTTCGACAAGATCCTTGCCGTTCACTCAAACCGCGACGAGGCGCTCGGGGCCATCTGAGCCTGGTCAGGGCGCCACCGGAGCCGCCATGGCTACTTCACGAATCCTGATGGTCGACGACGAGGTTGACCTCGAGTTGCTGATACGCCAGCGGTTCCGCCGGCGCATCCGCAAGGGCGAGTTTGAATTCCTCTTCGCCCACAACGGCCGGGAAGCGCTGGAAACCCTCGACGAAAACCCCGACATCCGCCTGGTGCTCTCCGACATCAACATGCCGGAGATGGACGGGCTCACCCTGTTGAGCCAGCTCGAGAGCGCCAATCCGGAAATCTGCGCCGTCATCATTTCCGCCTACGGCGACATGGCCAACATCCGCACCGCCATGAACCGGGGCGCCTTCGACTTCGTCACCAAGCCCATCGATTTCAACGACCTGCAGATCACCATCGAGAAGACTCTGGCGCACATCGATATGATTCAGCAGGCCCTTGCGTCCCGCGACCGCCTGGTCTCGCTGAAGCAGGAACTCGCGGTCGCCAAGAACGTGCAGGAGTCGGTGCTGCCGGCAGTGCCGCCCCCCAGCGAGTATTACGACCTCTATGCCCAGATGACTCCCGCACGGGAGATCGGCGGCGACTTCTACGACTATTTCCGGCTCGACGAATTCCGGCTGGGCCTGGTAATCGCCGATGTCTCCGGCAAGGGCGTGCCGGCGGCGCTCTTCACCATGGTGACCAGGGCCCTCCTGAAATCCGCGGCACGCAACCACGATTCGCCTGCCTATTGCCTGGGCGAAGTCAACGAACTGCTCAGCCAGGAGAACGATGCGTGCATGTTCGTGACCCTGTTCTACGGCGTGCTCGACCTGCGCGACGGCAGGCTCGAGTTCAGCAACGGCGGGCATAACCCCCCACGCATCGTGCGCGGTGAAAACGGTGCGATCGAAGCCGTGCCGCAAACCGGCAACCTGGCCCTGGGCATCGTGCCCGGCCACGAATTCAATCAGGGCGAAGTCTGGCTGGAGATCGGCGATGCGCTGTTTTTCTATACCGACGGCATTACCGAGGCGTGCAACACCACCGACGATGAATTCGGGGAAGACCGCCTGGACGTTCGGTTGGGTGAAGAACGCAATTCGGCCATGGGCGACCTCGTGGATGTCGTGGTCAAGGCCGTCGAGGAATTCGCCATCGGCATGGAGCAGTTCGACGACATGACCTGCCTGGCGCTGCGCTGGAACGCCGTCAAACCGGCGGACGCCGCGCCCGGAACCCACTGATGCAGCGCTCGCTGCTCCCGGTAGCGGCACTGCTAATGCTCGCCGCCCTGCCCGCGGCGGGCGAAGACCCCTCGAATACGGCGGGCCCCGGTCAGCCCGCGGAGTACCTTTTCGGTCAGTCGGCGGCATTGAGCGGCCCTGCGAGTGCTCTCGGAACCGGAATGCGCCTGGGGTTGCTCGCCGCGTTCGAGGAAGTCAACCGGGTCGGCGGCGTACACGGGCGCCGCCTGGCGCTGACCACGCTCGACGACGCCTACGAACCTGAAGCCGCTATTTCCAACACCCGCGAACTGATCGAGAAACACGATGTGTTCGCGCTGGTCGGTGCCATCGGCACGCCCACTTCCAGGGCCGCGCAGCCGGTGACCAGCGATGCCGGCGTGCCCTACATCGCTCCCTTCACCGGCGCGGAGTTCCTGCGCGACGCCGGCGAACCGGCCAACGTGGTCAACGTGCGAGCCTCCTATTTCCAGGAAACCGCCGAAATCGTCGCGCGCCTGACCACCGATCTTGGCATTACCCGCATCGGCATTTTCTACCAGGACGACTCCTACGGCCGGGCCGGCCTCGAGGGCGTGCGCCGGGGGCTCGACGCCCACGGCCTGACGCTGGCCGCCGAGGTGGACTACCCGCGCAATACGGTGAGCGTCAAGGTGCCGCTGCTCGACCTGCGCCGGTTCAACCCCGAGGCGGTCATCATCATCGGCGCCTACCAGCCGGCGGCGACCCTGATCCGGTGGGCCAGGCGGCTCAATTTCAACCCCGTTTTCGTGAACATCTCGTTCGTCGGCACCTCCGCCCTGGCCGACGAGCTCGGTCCGGCCGGGGCAGGCGTCTACATTTCGCAGGTGGTGCCCTTTCCCGGCGACGGCAGCGTTCCGGCCGTCGCCAGCTATCAGCAGGCCCTCTCCTCGGTCGCGCCGGACACCGACCCCGGCTTCGTCTCCCTGGAAGGGTACCTGGCCGGCCGCCTGGTCGCGGAGGGATTGCGCCGCGCGGGGCCACAGGCTTCGCCGGCATCCTTTCTCGAAACGTTGCGGCAGACGCCCAGCATTGACCTCGGCGGTTTCGAACTGGGGTACGGCCCCAACGACAATCAGGGTTCCGACCGGGTGTACCTGACCGTCATCGACCGCAACGGCACGGTCAGGCCGGTCGCCAGGATGACCAGGCGATGAGTTACACCCCCGAGAGCAGTGCCGTAAGCGGAAAAGCGCCGGCTCCCGACGCCAAAGAAGTGCGGGCGATCAGGAAGCGGATCGGCATCGGCCCGCAAATCTACATGGGGCTGTTCGGCAGCGTGGCGCTCGTGAGCATCGCCAGTTTCGTTGCCTACTACTTTCTGGACGAAATCGTCGACTACCAGTCGCGACTGGCCGTGCAGAGCATTCCCAACCTGAGCCGCACCGTGGAAGTCGCCCGCCAGAGCGCCACCCTGGTGAACGGCGCCGTGCGCATGGTGTCGGCAACCTCCCTGGACGAGCACGAGGTGGTTTCCGGAGAGGTTCTGTGGGAACGGGAAGAACTGCTCGGCGTCGTGGAGGAACTGAGCGCGGGAGCCTCCCTGGACAGCCAGGTACAGGCGCTGGAGTCGCGGCTGCGAAGTTTCGGGGCCCTGCTCGAAGAGGTGTACCAGTCCTCCGGTCGGCGCCTGGAAATCGAACGCTCCCTGGAGGGGCTGTCCGAGGAACTCGGCGAGGTCAACCGAAGCATCGAACGCGAGGTGGTGGCGGCCATCGACGACCAGGGGTTCTTCCTGGTGGAGGGCATCCGCAACCTGGGCGATTCGGCTCAACCCATCGCGCAGCGCGACTGGAGCGAGGAACTCGCCTATTACCGCGACCTGATCGAAGCCAGCCAGCAGTCGAACCTGGCCGGGCTGTACATGGGCGAGACGCAGGTGCTCACCGACCGCGACCTGCTCGGGCCCCTGGAAGAGCGCTTCCAGAGCGCCGCGTACAACTTGCGGCGGGTGGTCGGGCGGCTGGAGATGCACATGCCCATGGAGTCGCTGACCCGGGATGTGGTACGGCTGGTGGAAATCGGCGAGTCGCCCCAGGGCGTGTTCGCGCTGCGCCGGGAAACCCTTGAACGGCTGCGCCAGGAACGGGAAGCGCTGTCCGCCGGCCGCGCGGCATCCGCCGAACTGCTGCGCGACATGGAGCGGCTGGTCGAGGAGGTGAACACCGACGCCGTCACCGTCAACGCCATGTCCCAGTCCGCCGCCGCCACCGGCATCCTGGTGCTGGTGCTGCTGACCATGCTGAGCGTCGCCGGCGCCGTGCTGATCGGCTGGCTGTTCGTCGGCCGCTACCTGATCCGGCGCCTGGTGGGCCTGGCCGTCTCCATGCGGGACATGGCCGGCGGCGACCTGGAAGCCCCGGTCAACGTTTCCGGCAACGACGAGGTCACCGACATGGCGAACTCGCTGGAAGTTTTCCGGCGTTATGCCCTGGAGGTGCAGCGGCTGAACCTGGTCGAGAAACTGGCCCAGGAACTCGACGGCAAGAACAAGGACCTGGAGACCGCCCTGGAGCGCCTGCACCGCGCCCAGGAGCAGATCGTGGCGGAAGAGAAACTGGCATCGCTGGGCCAGTTGACCGCCGGGGTGGCTCACGAGATCAAGAATCCGCTGAATTTCGTCAACAATTTCACCGAAGTGTCGCTGGAACTCATCGACGAGATCGGCGAGATCCTGGAGGAAACCGAAGATCAGGACGCCGAAATGCTGGAAGAGGTCAACGAGATTCTCGGCGACCTCCGCACCAACCTCGGCAAGGTGCGCGAGCACAGCACCCGCGCCGACGGCATCGTGCACAGCATGCTGGAGCACTCACGGGCAGAAGGGGGCGACTGGCGCGAGACCGATCTGAACGCCCTGCTCAAGCAGTATCGCGACCTCGCCTACCACGCAATGCGCGCGGAGAACACCGACTTCAACCTGAAGATGCAGGAGAGCTTCGACGAGAGCATCGGCATGCTGGAGGTAGTGCCCCAGGACCTGAGCCGCGCTTTCCTGAACATCCTGACCAACGCCTGCCAGGCGATCGACGAGAAACGCGTGTCGCTCCACGGCGACTACGAGCCGGAACTGGAAGTCGGCAGCCGCCGCACCGAGGACGGATTCGAATTCTGGGTGCGCGACAACGGGCCCGGCATTCCGGAAGAGTTGAAGCAGCGCATGTTCGAGCCCTTCGTTACCACAAAGGACACGGGCAAGGGCACCGGGCTCGGGCTTTCGTTGACCGCCGACATCGTCACCCGGCACGGCGGTTCGATCGATGTCGAATCCGAAGTGGGCGAATTCACCAGGTTCTCCATACGGCTGCCGGAGAATCCCGCGGAACTGCGAGACCTAGAAACGGACAGCTAGTGTCGTGTCCCATGAGTTTCCCAAACGCCGAGAGCGGGTATACGGTACGGGTATCCGGCACGCCAAGCGAGCGCGCTCTTGCGGATTCCCGGCGCGCTGAATTGCTTTAAAGGTGCCGGATACCCGTACCGCACACCCACTCTCTCTTAGTAAATCCAAACGCTGTTCCTTACGGGGCGTCGAAAGCTGTTTGAGCCCAGCCAAGCTCGCCGCTCGGAACGGAATCGCTTCCTGTAGAGTCCGAATCGGTTGTATTATTTTCAATTGTTTCAAATGAAGGATGGGAGGGATCATGAAACAACGCCGTTTCCGGACAATCTGCGGCACGGCAGCCGCGCGCGTATTGGCGGCAGCCGTTCTGCTCGCCGCGCCCGCCGTAGCGGCGGCGGCCGGGTCCGA
>JAPOON010000696.1 GCA_026713405.1 Gammaproteobacteria bacterium | reverse complement strand
TGTCCGCTCACCGCTTCGACCATCTTGCCCGCCCAATCGATGTTGATGCCGTAGTCCCACTTCTCGCCGGGGTCGAAGAGCAGCGGTGTGGTGAGTGCGGCTTCCTCGCAGGTGATGATTCCGGGCGTACCGGTCGCTTCCTGATAGCGCACGATGGCATCGCTCCAGATCTCGTATGAGAACCCGGCGGTATGGGTCAGAAGGTGGCGCAGGGTGATGGCGCCGCGCCGTGGGCGGGTACGGGGTTTGCCGTCGTCGTCGAAGCCTTCCAGCACCGGCACTTCATCCAGGTAGGGAACGATGCCTGCAGCCGGAGCGTCGAGGTCGAGGCGTCCCCGTTCGACGAGCTGCATTGCCGCGGCGCCGGTCAGGGCCTTTGTCATGGAAGCGATCCAGCCTACGGTGTCCGGGGTCATTGCATCGCCCCCGCCCAGCACGCGTTCACCAAAGCCGTCCAGGTAAAGGTCGTCTTCGGCGCTGGTGACGCCGGCCACCACGCCCGGCACCGCACCGTCGGCCGCGGCTTCGCTCAGGATCGCATCGATTCTACGGGTAAGTGACATTGCTTCTTTCCTCCTTCTGCAAGTATAGCCGTCGAGGCCGCGTTCACGGGAGGTTCGAAAACCGCGTCCGGCGGGCGTGGGGCGAATCCCCGTTCGACAGACGATTGCCGTCGGATACGCCTCCGTTGGCGGTGCCTTGCCGCGGCGCGGCGCTGGTGGGAGCATGCAACACGCGATCGCAGTGCCGCTGCAGGGACGAAAAATCTTGAGAACATTTCGGAACGCGGTTACGAACGGAGACTTTACCGTGACCGGCCAACTGCGCCTTTACCAGGATACGGGCCGGGACGATGTCATCCGGCAGGCGGAATGCCTGGCGGGCGCGGTGCATGCCGTTGCCGTGACAGACTGTCCGTATGGCGTGCTGCACATGTCCGGGTTGGCGGTGGCGGCCATGCTGATGCAGCAGGGCATCGATCCGCTGCTGCAGTTTTCTGCGCGTGACCGCAACCGGCTTGCCCTGAAGAGCGAACTGCTGGGTGCGGCCGCTCTGGGGGTCACCAGCCTGCTGTTGCAACGGGGCGAGCGGCTACCGGGCGAGCTACAGCCGGAGATGACCCAGGTATTCGATACCGGGGCCAAGAAGTTCCTTGCGGCTGCCCGGCAACTCGGCGAGTTCCAGTCAGCCCGGGGTGAGCCGGAACTGCTGCTGGGAACGATGGCGACGGTATTCGACCCGCCGCCCGAATGGCAGCCGGTGGAACTGAACGCAAAGCTCGATGCCGGGGCCCGGTTCGTCCAGACGCAGATCTGTCTCGACCTGGACCTGTTGCGGCGTTACATGAAAATTCTGGTCACCGCCCAGGTGACCTGGCGCTGCCACGTCGTCGTATCCGTACCGGTGCTGAACTCGGCGGAATCCGCCCGGTGGCTGTATGAAAACCTGCGGGGTTCGGTGGTGCCGGAGGCTGTGGTCAGGCGGTTCGAGAACGCCGCAGACCCGGAGGCAGTCGGCGTTGATTATTGCGCTGAGACCATCCGGGCCCTGCAGGAGATGCCTGGCATCGGTGGAGTGAATCTGTCGACTACCGGTGATGCCGCGTTGATAGCCGCTGCGGTTGACCGGGCAGCGTCCTGATTCAATCTCACGGACCCATTCATGGAGTCCTCGAGCGGCCTGTCTCCGAGGGTTATCCGATCGAAGCAGGCGGGTGAGCCCGTCACCGGATTGCAGCGGTGTGAAGCCCGCGTTCGCTAATTGTTCTGGCCATGTGGCCGAGCGCCCTCGGGCCCAGCGACAGCAGACCCACCATCTTTTCCGCCGGGGTGGACACTTGCAGAACGATCTGTGCCAGGGCAGGTGGAAACTCCGCTTCAGGCCTGTGTTGCAGAAGCCGTATCAACTCGTCGGTGCGCTCCATGATGAACTCACCGACCATGTCGTCGGCAACTCGGGAGATTTCCTGCTCCACTCTCTGCTTGACCTGTTCCACTCTGCCGGGCAGCTCTCGCGGCCTGGCCAGGGAATCGGACAACGCGGCAGAGAGCCTGTCGGAAAACCTCACTAGCGTTCTCTGCGACAGCGCGGAGGCGTCTATTTTCGTGCCCCAGTGGCCTCCCAGTTCCTGGACCATGGGATGCCGGTCGAACACCTGCTGCAAAACATGATGGTGCTGGCCCAAAGTCGTGCGGACGCCGTAACCGTTGAGAAAGACGGTGTTTTCCGCATCCCGAACCGTGGCTGATGCGAGAGCGTCCGCCTCATCGAACAGGGCATCGTCGCCAGCCCCGCCGGCGGACCGGCTATCGTTTCGAACGTCGGTTTCAACCCACGCAATGATTGCAGGTGTCAAGTCGATGTTGCGGCCGACCTCCTCTGTCAGGATTTGCCCGCCCGGCAGGCAACGATAGGCTGATCCGTTCAGGGCACGATCTACCCGGCTTTTCAAATCGGAAACATAAGGACTTACCTTCGATCCGGAAGCGCGTGCATCGCCCGCCGCTTCCGGGTTTTTTACGCCGGCCGACGGCCCGATGGCTGCCGGGACGCCTGTGTTCGCACAAATCGGGGCCTGCGGCTGGGGGTTCTGAGAACGGACTTCTGCGTCGGTCGATCGGGCTAGCGCTCGATTGACCGTTCGATGCACGACCTTCCGTGCGGTCCTGCCGGCTGCCGAGATGTCGATCATTCGGTCCGGTTTGCGGCCGGTCTCGAGAATGGCTCCTTCGACCTCGCGAGAGACTGCGCCCATGTCAATCTGTTCGATAACATCCGGACTCAAGGGCCCGAGTTCACGCGCTGCCTCGTCAATCTGGGACCTGAGGAGCGACGACTGAGATTTCGACCGGGGCAGTGCCGCACAGATGTCAGCGATTGAGGCGTTGTGCTGGCGGATCTTGATCTTGAGGCTCTCTGCTTGTGTCACCACTTCGCGGACGAAGCGCGCCTGCAACGGTCGGCCGGTGGCGGCAAGTCGGCCAATGCCGAAACGCTCTACCAGGTCGGCCGCAATCTGGCCACCGTATGTTTCACGCAAACCAGCGAGGAATCGACCGGAGATCTCCCGGTTTTCCTTTTTTTTGATATTGCCGATCCAGCGCGCGACGCGCCCGGTCCGTGTGGTCACCGTCGACTTGTCTGCGCCGAATGCCAACTGGGCGGCATCGGCAGCAGCCGTGGCCGCCCTGAGCAATTGGGTGAGTTCGGTCATGTCCGCGACTTGGATCGTGATGTTGAGTTGATATGTCGTTGGACAACGCGCCGCGCGAAATGTTCGGTGCCCCTCACCGACTGACCGGACGGCTTCTCGACCTGCGCCAGGGCGCTTGTGAAGGGCTTCCGGGGCATCCGTACCGGTTTCGTTGGCCAGTGCGGAAAATCGGGTGCCGAGGGATATCGGTTCACCCCATCCGCATGCCGCCCGAGATCGGGATGGATTGCCCGGTCATGCCGTCGGATTCGCTGCTTCCGAGATAGATCGCCAGGTATCCGATCTCCTCCGGGTGCACAAGGCGTCCCATCGGCACCCTCGAGACGATGGTTTTCTGCAACTGCTCCACGGGGACGCCGAGTTCGTCGGCGGAGGCCTGCAGGTTGTCGAACATGCCGGTCGAGACGAAACCGGGGCAGATGGCATTGATGTTGATGCCAAGGGCGGCGGTTTCCAGTGCCGCGCAGCGGGTCAGGCCGACCACCGCGTGCTTCGAGATGTTGTAGACGGCCTGGTTGGGGCTCTCCCACTTGCCGGCGGTGGAGGCGATGTTGACGATCTTGCCGCCGCCCCGCTCCTGCATGTGGCGGATGGCCAGCTGGGTAAGCTGAAACACGGCGCGGACATTGACGTTCATGACTTGGTCGAGGTCGTCGAGTTCGTAGTTCACGAACGGTTTGCCGATGTAGATGCCGGCGTTGTTCACCAGGATGTCCAGGCCGCCGCGCCACTCGACCGCCGCCGCGAACAGCGCCTCGGCCTCGTCCGGGTCGCCGACGTTCGCGGTATGACAACGCACCTCGACCGGTTCGCCCGCCAACAGTTCCCGCGTCTCTTCGAGCTTGGCCAGGTTGGTGGCGGTGAGAAACAGGTCTGCGCCCGCGGCGGCATAGGCCTGGGCAATGGCACGCCCTATGCCTCGGCTTGCGCCGGTGATGAGTGCGGTCCTGCCGGCCAGGCGGCCCGGTGCTGTCGTGTCCGTCATTGCGATATCTCCATTTGGGCGACTCTGGGCATTACCCATCACCGGCGCCTGCCGGGCCTCATGTAAATTCAGATAGTTAGTGAATCAATATTAGTTGGATTCTAGGACGCGCCCGCAGGCCGCCTGAGCTTTTCCGCCACCGTCAGCACGATGCCGACGGCAAAGACGGGAATCCAGGACAGAATCAACCATAACTTCAACGCCGTGCAAAGACTACCGACCAGGGCGACGGCGTCGAGGTTCAGGAAGGGAGCATAGCTTGCCGCGGGGTCGGCGTGGGTTTCGAGCATCACGTGAATGCAGGCAACCTCGATGATCTTGACCCCCATGGCCAGCGCGGGGACCAGGAACAGCCACTTCTGCAGCTTCATCAGGCGTGGCGACAGCAGCAGGCTGCACAGGCACCACAGCAGGCCGCTCAGTATCACGAAAACCTGAAAGGCGACCCGGTTGTGCAGCCGGTACTCGTCGAGCTGCCACTCGCTTCTCGACTGCACCCAGGCCCGGATGTCATCGCTGGTCCAGAGCCTGCCCGTGTTGAACAGCCAGTAGCGGGCGTCGGGCAGGTCCTGTTCGACGTTCGCAAACTTGCTTTCCGCGCCGACGACGTGTTCATGGTTGCGCCCCATGAGGTCGCTGTTGGCCACCGCGATCAGCACGAAGATGGCCAGCAGCCACCAGGAGCCGAAACGGTTTCTCATGTTCAGGGCCAATCGGTCGGTGTTCATGCTGTTGCCTCCCCGGCGATCAACGGCCGGCCGGCATCGATCTTGAGCCATGCAGCCGCGCCGATCAGGGTAAGAATCATGGGTGAGTGTTCACGCTCGTTCCCGTTGCGATCGTCGAGGCCCGCTTGGGTTGGAGCCCCACCATCGTTGTACGAATGAGCCATAATGGCTACTATAGCTCAAATGAATGAAATTACAGCGCGGGACGCCAAGAATCGCTTCGGCCAACTGCTCGATGCCGCGCAGCGCACGCCCGTACGTGTGACCAGGAACGGCCGGGCCGTCACGGTAATGCTCTCGGTGCAGCACTACGAACGGCTCCGCGGTGCGGCCTGGGAGCGACTCGCCGCGACCATGGACATCATGGGCGAGCAGGCATCCGCCAACAACCTGACGGACGCGAAACTCGATGCGCTGTTAGCGGATGAAGGCTGACCGGGCGGTCGTCGATACGAACGTCCTGATCAGCGCAGCGCTACGGGCAGAGGGGCAACCTCGCCGCGTTCTCGATGTCATTCGCCGCGGCAACGGCGTGCTGCTCTTTTCCGACGAAACGGCCCACGAGCTGCGCAGTCGTCTTCGTCGCCCGAAGTTCGACCGCTACGTCAGTCAGACGATCAGGGCCGTCTACCTGGCCCAGCTCGTGGCCGTGTCCGAGTGGGTGTCGATCACCAGCGCGAAGCTGGGCTGTCGCGACCCCGATGACGACAAGTTTCTTGAAACGGCACTGATCGGCGATGCCGATTGCATCGTCACCGGTGATGGCGACCTCCTGGAGATGGGTCCGTTTCACGGCATTCCCATACTGACGCCTGCTGACTTTGTGAACAGGATGGAGTCGGAGTAACGAGCCGCTTCCGCGCGTGACCTGCTTCGGGATATGGTAAATTCCGGCGCGAATCCCGCGCCATTCGTGAAGGAGGAAGACCAGTGGCCACCCGCAACCAAGGCAGGCTCACACCGAGCCGGCTGTCCCATTTCATCCTGCGCACGACGCCGGATTCATTTCCGGCCATGGTGAACTGGTACAAGAAAGTCCTGCAGAGCGACGTCGTGTTCGAGAACGAGGCTGTCTGCTTCATGTACTACGACGACGAGCACCATCGCATCGGCATCGGCTGCGGCCCCGGCATCGGCGATCGACCGCTGAACTGCAAGGGCGTGGACCATATCGCCTTCGCCTACGAGACCGTGGGCGAGCTGGTGACGACCTATGAGCGGCTCGTTTCCGAAGGGATCACTCCCACGGCCCCCATGCACCACGGCGCCACGCTGTCGATGTACTACCTCGACCCGGACCACAACCAGGTGGAACTGCTCGTCGACTGTTTCAAGACCAGGGAAGAGGCCCACGAATACGTTCGCGGCGCGGCGTTCGGCGAGAACCCGATCGGCGTCCGCTACGATGCCGATGAACTCGCGCGGCGCTACCACGACGGCGTGCCGGAGGCCGAGTTGCTGCGGCCCATTGCCGGTGGACCGCCCCCTCCGGGCGAATGGCCGGTGCCCCACTGATCAACCGCCTTCCTTCCAACCCGACGGGCTGAGTTGGACGTCCCTGTCCTCATAGTCGGCGGCGGACCCACCGGGCTGACCCTGGGGGCGTTGCTCGCCCGTGCCGGCATCGAATTCCTGTTGGTGGAGAAGAACCCGGGCACCTGCACCCATCCCCAGGCGCATGCGATCAGCGGGCGCACGATGGAGATATTCCGCTCGCTCGGCATTCACGAAGAGGTCTACCGGCGGGGGCTCGACATGTTCCGCTTCGGCGGCCTGAGGATCGTCACCAGCCTGGCCGGCAGCGAGCTGGCGCGCATTGCGCCGCGGTTAGACCCGGAGCAGATAGCGGCGATGATGAGTTTCAGCCCGTGCCCGGGCACCTCGACGCCCCAGGATCTCATCGAACCCCTGCTTGCCGGAATACTGGCAGGCGGCCCGGGTCAACTCCGCTTCAACACGGAACTCGTCGAGTTTCGGCAGGACGCCGACGGCGTTGCCGCAACCCTGGCATCCGGGGGACGCCGGCAATCGGTCCGCGCCCGTTGGATGGTGGCCTGCGACGGCGCCTCGAGCGGTATCCGCGAGGAACTGGGCATTGCCACGGAGGGCCCGCCCCCGCTCGGACAGATCATCGGCATCTACTTTCACGCCGACCTGATGCGCTGGACGCGCGATCGCCCGGCGATGCTGTACTGGACGATCGATTCGGAACGGCCGGCAACCTTCATCGCTCTCGACGGGCGTGAGCGCTGGTCGCTGCACGTCTCCTGGGACCCGGAAACCGAATCCCTGGCGGACTACACGCCGGAGCGCTGCATCGACATTGCCCGTCATTGCATCGGCGCCGACGTGGAAATCGATCTTCGTTCGGTGCGGCCGTGGACCATGAGCGCCCGCATAGCCGAAACGTTCCGATCCGGACGCGTCCTGCTCGCGGGCGATGCGGCGCACCGCTTTCCCCCGACCGGCGGGTCGGGGCTCAACGCCGGCGTTGGGGATGCGAACAACCTGGCCTGGAAGCTCGCGCACGTGGTCCGGGGACTTGTCGGCCCGGCGCTGCTCGATACCTTCGAATCCGAGCGCAAGCCCCTGGCCTACGCGCTGGCGGATACCGCCACCAGGAACGCCACGGGTGAAGGTTCAGTCGGCCTCCCCCCGCCGGCGCCGTTCAATGTGATCGGGCCGGGCCGCGGTCTGCAGGGGCAGCGGCTGGCCGCCGGCGAAGTC
>JAPOON010000695.1 GCA_026713405.1 Gammaproteobacteria bacterium | reverse complement strand
GAGGCGCGCAGCCGGGCCGTGAAGGCTGCCAGGTCAATGTCCAGCACTTTCAGGCCGCCGGGGTCGAGTTGCGCCAGCGCCTCGCTGCCGCGAACCCGGCGGCGAACTCAACTCCTACATTTTGGAGGGTTGGCGAAGAGACCCGTTTTTGCTGCAGGTCGCCACTGAAGTCCTGCCCGTGCGGCCTACAGCAAACCCGGACACTTTATTTGTTCCAAAAGCGGACAGTTCCATTTGTTTACAACAGCACAAGACTCCGTCACCTGCCGCAACGTCGATGCGATTGGTGACTGTCCGATCAGGCAGCTTCCTCGACTACCGAGTACGGAGCGCTTTCCTCGACTTCGCAATACAGGTTCTGGATGTACCAGCGGCCATCGAGGCGCACGTATTCTTCCCGGTACCAGCCGATGATGCGCAGGAAACGGACGTCGCCGTCAGGCAGGTTGCCCGTCCACAGCATGATGAGGCGCCAGTGGCCCCTGGCACTGTCACCGTCGACCTCGATGATGGGATTGATGGCGTGATGGGCAGAGTTGCGGATGCGGCCGCTGCGGCCCACGTCGCCGAGCAGTTTGCGGATGGCTTCGCGGCCCTCGGCCCGGCCCGTCACCGCTGCTTCCCAGACGGCATCGGGGGCGAACAGCGGCCCCAGCCTGTCCGGATTGTGGTCGTCATCGCAGGCGGCGCAGTAGAGCGCCTTCAGCTTGCGGATTTCCTCGATGTCCTCGAGTGTCTGCAGACGCTCCTCGACGGTCTTGCCGGCCATGATTTCTCCCGTTGGATCATTGCAATTGCGAATTCGGAGATTAAGGTGCATGAAAACCCGACCGGAGAAAAGGCGCATGGCCAGGCAACTGATACTCGTGGGGCTCGTGGAGCCCAGGACCGAGGACCTCGTGGAAGCGTTCAACGAGTGGTACCTCGGCAACCACGTGGAGGACACCTACAACTGCCCGAACATCAAGTCCGTGCGCTGCTTCAAGGCCACAAGAGGTTTCATGGGGGACGCGCCGGCCCAGTACCTCACGATCTATGAATTCGAGGGAGAAGATGCCGAGGAGGCCGAGCGTGTGCTGGCGGCCTACCAGGCGGATCCGAATGGCTGGAGCGGGCGCCAGCCCAACAACGACTCCATGGGCGTGGTCGGTGCGGGCTGGTACCTGGAAGAAATGTCCTTCGGCTGAGGATTGCTTCGCCTGTAAAGGCGCTCAGCTCTGCGCTCGCGCAGCCTGCTTGCGCTTGTAGGCGCGCCAGGTCATCGCCCAGCGGTCGGGGTCTTCCAGCGGCGCCGCGT
This sequence comes from Gammaproteobacteria bacterium, assembly GCA_026713405.1. The sequence continues at coordinate 1,194 of JAPOON010000695.1, read as the reverse complement.
CCAGCTTGTGGATGGCGTGGTTGTGCGGCGCCGACTTGACGATGTCCGGGGTCGTGTAGGCTTCATCGGATATCCGTTCGAGCACGGCGATCCAGTAGTCGATGTCCTCCTTCGACCACATCTCGCCCGCTTCAGGGGTGAACGGCTCGGGCACCACCCAGGGCTCGTGGCTGAGCCAGAAGGCATCGATGCCGTAGTCGACCATCCGGTTCTGCACGTCAAGGACACTGACGCCCGTGTCCTCGTATAGCTGCCCCAGGCTGAAGCGCGTCATCTCCATGCGCCAGGACTCGTCGTCCGGGTGGGAGCGCGTGATGCCGCGGATCTGGAGCAGCTTCTTTTCCATGTAATTGTTTGCCAGCACCGAGAGGTCCGCGGCCTCGGCCAGGCCGTCGGCGCCCATGGCGCGCAACCAGGCATAGGCCTTGATGACCTGGTGCACGTTGCCCAGGTATTCACGCACCCGCCCCACGCCTTCGGTGTTTCCCGCTTTCAGCACATAGCCGCCATCCTCCCGCTCGACCGGGGGCCCGGGCAGGTATTCGGCCAGTTCGGCCGTGCAGCCGTAGGCGCCGACCGCGGGGCCGCCGCCGCCCTTGGCGGCGCCGAACGTCTTGTGCAGCATGAACATGCAGGCGTCGAAACCCAGTTCACGGGCCCGCACCCGGGTCATTACGCCGTTGAAGTTGGCGTGGTCGTAGAAGCACAGTCCACCGGCATCGTGGACGATTTTCACCCACTCCCTGATGTGCGGGTTGTATACCCCCATGTCGTCCGGGTTACTGATCATCAGCGCCGCGGTGCGTTCGGATACGGCCGCTTTCAGGGCTTCGACCGACGGGTAGCCACCGTCCTCCAGCATGAGCGTCACCACTTCAAAGCCGGCTGCGGCCGCAGTAGCGGGATTGCAGGGGTGGGCCTGGATGCTGGTGACGATCTGGTTGCGCTGTTCGAGTTCGCCGCGTGCCGCGTGATACGCGCGGGTCACGCAGGCGGGCGTGTAGGCGGCATCGGCGCCGCCGGCGGGCTGGAGGACGAAGCGGTCCATGCCGGACAGTTCGCGCAACAGTTCATCGAGCCGGTGAATTATTTCCAGCGCCCCCTGCAGCGTGGACACATCCTGGTTGGGATGCAGGTCCGCAACCTCGGGACGGGCGGCCAGGTCTTCCGTGAGCCGCGGGTTGTACTTCATGG
>JAPOON010000694.1 GCA_026713405.1 Gammaproteobacteria bacterium | reverse complement strand
GCACTACCTGCTGCGGCTTGCCACCGAGACCGGTATGACCCGCTCCGATGGCGTCCGCTATCCGGAGTGCATGCTCCAAATGAAGCCCCATCACTTCCGGGATCTCGGTCGGGAGTACATGGAAAACACCGAGCGCCACCGCTCGGGCGCGCGCTATTTCACCGACAAGATGCCGAACAACTTCGCCGGCATCGGCTTCCTGCAGGCGATCCTGCCCAACGCCAAGGTCATCGATGCCCGGCGCCATCCCCTGGACAGTTGCCTGGGATCGTTCAAACAGCTCTTCGCCCGCGGCCAGATCTTCACCTACGATCTCTACGACCTGGCTCACTGCTACATTCAGTACATGCGGTTGATGGACCACTGGAACGACGTGTTGCCCGGCAAGGTTCTCACCGTTCACTACGAAGACGTGGTGAGCGATCTCGAACAACAGGCCAGACGCATCGCGGCCCATTGCGGACTCGGGTGGGAAGACGGAATGCTGCGTTACCATGAAACGGAACGCGCCGTGAAGACCGCGAGTTCCGAACAGGTGCGCCAACCGATCTATTCGGGTTCGGTAAACCTTTGGCGCCGGTACGAAGACGAGTTGGGAGAACTGATCGATTATCTGGAGCCCGTGCTGCTCGAGCTCCCTCAGGATCAACGGCCGAAATCGCTCCTGAACCGTTAGCCGGTCCGCATTCGGCCGTTTGAATCCCTCGCAATTACCCGTCCGGCCATGCGTATGGCCAGACCTCGATTCCGTGGATCGCGTTCCTGGCATCGAGGGAGAGGTTGACGGCCTTGACCGCCTTCCCTGCGTCAAGATCGTAGATCGAAACCGTCGCCGGGGCCGAACCCGCCGCCACTTCGTGGTCGGAGATTACGCACAGTCCGCGCCCGTATCCCGCCCGCGCGCCGCCCGGGCTGTCCGGAGTGGCGTGCGTCACCTTTTCCGGAGGGAAGCGAGGCACCGGGAAGGCTTTGCGGGAGGTGGGGCTTTCGAACCGCAACGCGCCGGCTTCGGTGTCGTTGAACAGCACGCCGTCCCGGTAGGGGCGCATTGTGGATACCCTCCGGCAAGGTCGTCTTCACGCCGACGCGATCGCCTCCGAAGCGGAGCAGGGCACCGGTGCGCTTGCCGCTGACATACATGCCCCCCTTTTCGCAATGCACGTTGTTCAGCTGCAGCTTGTCGATCAACAGCGGGCCTTCGTCGCCGTTCGGATCGAATCGCCGCGCCCCGAAGACCCTCCCGTCGGTGACGATCCTGAATGCCCAGTCGAACGATTCCGTTTCCAGGTTGAAGCCGAGGATGGCATCAAAGCCCGCGGATGCCAGAAAGAGGTGGCGTTCGAAAACGCAGATTTCCGGACAGTTCTGGAGGTAAGCGTTGCGAAACGAAGCCACCGCATTGAAGGCCTGGTCGAAATCCAGCAGTTCTTCGCCCGTTGCGATGTAGATCCTGTCCCGATGACAGGCAATGCCCCGCAAGCCGCGTTCCCGGCCCCGCCCCTCCCGGTCAACGTCGACCGCACTCGAGTCCACGGGTTTCAGAACCTGGCCGGTTTCGAGGTTGATCAGGTACACCCCGCCGTGACTCTCGCCCCCGTCGCCGCCGCGCAGAATCGAGGTCGCTATCAGGATCGCCATGAAACCTCTCTAACCAACGTGAGGCTGGGGGTGCCCGTCAAACACTTCGCGCCGGCTGTCCGCACACGCAGCCGGGAGGACCGGTCGCGTAATCGGGATTCGTTCAATTCGGATCCGGTGGGGCACCGGTTCGAGGGCCCGGCACGTAATCGAAAATGAACGTGATGCGATCTTCGTTGCCGCTGTTCAGCACGCTGTGGCGTT
>JAPOON010000693.1 GCA_026713405.1 Gammaproteobacteria bacterium | reverse complement strand
CGTAGACAATTCCCGGGTTGGCCGCCTTCAGCACGTCGTAGCCGATGTTCAGCCGCTCGATGACGCCGGGGCCGTAGTTTTCGACGAAGACATCGAACTTCGGCGCCAGCTCCAGCAGGATCTCGCGGCCTTGCGGGCTGCGCAAGTCGAGCGCCAGGCTCCGCTTGTTGGCATTCCAGGCGCAGAAGTAGGCGGAGTAGTCCTTGGTCGACGTCCGGCCTACGCCACGCCCCGGGTCGCCGATGTCGGGCGCCTCCACCTTCACCACGTCCGCGCCGAGCCACGCCAGTGCCTGGGTGCAGGAGGTGCCCGCTTCGTATTGCGTCATGTCCAGAACCCGGAGTCCGTCCAGGGCAGCCATAAGGCGCCTCCACAGGTAACAATCGATCAGCGGCGGATTTTACCGCCCGACCGCGTCCCGCGTCGCGGTGCCTCGGGCAAACCGCCGGTGCCTCCATGGCTTCGACCACTCACCTGTACCAGCAGCGGCTATTGCACGACCGAGTCGAGTTGGGCGTTTTCGGGTGCCCGCCTGTGACCCTGTTGGCGGGTGCCGGCTGTTCAGTAACCTGCGAGTCCTGTTTGCAGTGCAATTGCCCTATCAATGGAGTCCTGCCGCGATGTCAGCAGATCGCCTTCGGGGCTCAGGCCGTGCTTGGCCAGCAACCTGTCCATCGCGTTTTCGTGCGCTTCGAGGTTTCCGTTTGCCAGTATGTGGCAGACCGGAATGCCCTGGCGGTCGAGCGCGTGGCCGACGAGCAGCGTTCTGTGGCAGTCCAACGGTTCTTTTTCCGCGCACATGATCGCGATGCGGCGACCGGTCATTGCGTCGGCCAAGCGGCCGAGTCCGTCCCGAAATCGACTGGTGCGGGCGGTGCGCTCGTAGCTGACACGGCCGTTCTCAAAGCAGGCAGGGTCGTCGGGGCGCCCACCGAGTTCCTTGCCGAAGTAAGCGTAGCGGATGCCCCGCGTCTCGAGCGCAGCCGCGAGAGCCTTGCGGTTGAAATGCGGATTGAAGCGGCTGTAGGGCGCCGAGCGTACGTCGGCCAAAGTGTCGATCCGATGCTGTGCCAGCAACTGCAGGAAGACATCAAGCGGATGGTTGGAGTGCCCGATGGTGAATGCGGGCCTCGAGTTCACTGGTTGCCCCATCGGTCGAAATGCGTCGTCTCCAGCGCCGGCCGGCGGCTGACGGGGCCGAACTTTCCGATGGGCCAGCCGACCGGCATGGTGACCACTACGCCGTACTCGTCCGGGATTGCGAAGTGCTCGTGCAGTTCGTCTTCAAAGACCTGGTGCATGGTGGTGAGCGCCGCGCCGAGCCCGAGGGCGCGGCAGGCCAGCAGCATGTTCTGCACGCAGGGATAGACGGCGCCGTAGTTCGGAGGCGCCAGGCCCACCCGTTCGGATTGGGGAACCTTGAACGGCCAGTCGCGCTTGCCGCAGACGAGAATCAGGTAGGGCGCCTCGTGCATGTGGTCGATCTGGTAATAGATCGCCCGCATTTGCCGGCCGGCCGATTCACGCCGCGCCGGGTCTGTCAGCAGGCCGAACCGGGATTCCAGTGCGGCGGCGTAGCGCTCGGCGAACCACTTCTTGCGCTCCGGGTCGCCGATCACCACGAAGGCCCAGGGTTGGAGGTTTTGTCCCGACGGCGCCTGCACGCCCGCCGTCAGCACTTTCTCGATCAGTTCGAAAGGCACCGGGTCCGGCTTCAGCCGGCGCATGGCGCGGACGTTGCCGACCAGGTCGAAGAACGGGGGATTGTGGTCGGTATCGGTCATCGGGGGCTCCAAATTCAGGGCCGGAACTGTATCGCCCTGGGCGCAAGCCGCGCCGGCTGGGTGGCGAGCCTGTAGGCGATCTGCGCCCATTCGCAGACCAGCCTGCGGGTGTCCCGGGGATCGATCATCTCTTCCATCTGGAATTTCGACAGCGGTCCCAGGGGGCCGCGGGCGCTCTCGATGCGCCCCATGAGTTCGTCGCGCAGCGCTTTCGGGTCTTCGGCCTCGGCGAGCTGACGCTTGTAGGCGGCTTCGATGCCGCCCTCCGGGGGGATGCCACCCACGTCCGCGGCCGGCCAGGCGACCCGCATCGAGGGCCTGGAGCGCGGCGTTGCGAAGTTGTTGCCGGCTACCCCGAAACTGCGGCGCACGATCACGGTGAAGATGGGTACGGCCACCTGGGCGAAGGCGATCATCCACTCGCCGCCCCGGCGGATGGTGCCGGCGATCTCGTGCTCGAGGCCGACGGCGAAACCG
>JAPOON010000692.1 GCA_026713405.1 Gammaproteobacteria bacterium | reverse complement strand
CGGACCGGCGGGCGGGGCTGTAGGCGAGGTAGCGGGTGATGGCCGCCAGGGAGGCTGGGCTGGAAGCGTAGGTGACCAGCCGGCGCGCCGCATCCATGTTCCTGGACCCGGCCACGATGGCGAGGTGCCCGGTGTCGAGCACCTGGCCGTGCCAGACGATGGTGAAGGGCTGTTTTTCGAGCACCTGGGCATTGAAAATGCGGCCGTTGTAGGCCGTGGTCATGACCACTTCGCCATCGGCGAGCATCTGCGGCGGCTGTGCGCCGGCCTCCCACCACACCACGCGGCTCTTGATGGTGTCGAGCTTTCTGAATGCGCGGTCGACGCCTTCCCGGGTGTCAAGAACGGTGTAGACCTCTTCGGCCGGAACGCCGTCGGCCATCAGGGCGAATTCGAGGTTCGCGAGCGGCGAACGGCGCATGCCCCGGCGGCCCGGGAAGCGCTCGAGGTCGAAGAAGTCCTGGATGGTGCCGGGCACCTCGCCCGTGGTGCGTTTATGGTTGTAGGCGTACACGGTGGAGTAGAACAGCATGCCGGCACCGCACTCGCTGATCATGTCCGGGTAGTAGTCGTCTGCGGGCGCGGAGCCGTCGGCGCCATCGGCCAGCATGGAGGCGTCGAGAATCTCGAACAGCCCTTCGTCGCAACCCCTGACCAGGTCGGCGTACTCGAGGTCGACAATGTCCCAGTGCACGTTGCCCGCTTCCACCTGGGCGCGCACCTGCGAAAGGCCGCCGTTGTAGTCTTCGAGGCGGACCCTGATGCCGGTCTCGGTGGCAAAGGGTTTCAGGTAGGCTTCCTGGCAGGCCCTGGCGTAGGAACCGCCCCAGGACACGACGGTGAGCGATTCCGCCGCCGAAAAACCGGCGCCCAGTGCCCCCAGGGCGCCGAACAGCGCCATGGTGAGTCGGGAAACGATGGTCAGGTGCATGCTGGTCCTCCTTGAACGCGCGCGATGGTAGCACGGGGTTGAGCGGTGCCGGTTGACCGTCGAATGTGACGGTTTTTTTGCTATCATCGCTCGCTCCGGCGCGGCGGCGGGCTGTTTCGGGCATGGAAGGCGCAAGGGCTTTCCGTGAACCGCCGACCGCTGTCAATCGTTCATTCGGGCAGCAAGCGGGAGATACTCAGGTGGCCCAACTGCGGCATCCCATTACCGGGGCGCTCTACACTCTGCAGGAGGACGGGCTGGTGGAGGTTGACAACAACGGCCTCAAGGGGCTGTTCACCTTCGACGGCGCCCATGTGTCCGGCGAGTTGCGCATGGCTGACCTGCACATGCTGCTGTGGCTCGGCGGGCCGCAACTGCCGGATGGGGAAGACAACCGCCGACATCGAGGATGAGGGGCAGATGAGCGAAGCAGAACAGATCCGGTCGAGTGGCATCAGTTACCAGGAGTTGATACGCGACGACGTGGTGCCGCCGCCCGTCACCCTGACCCTTGAGAACACCTACACCTCGGCACTGGTTTCGGTGCCTGTCTCCCGTTACACCACACGGGAGTTCCACGACCTGGAAATGTCCAGGGTCTGGCCGAAAGTCTGGCAGATGGCCTGCCGCGAGGAGGAAATCCCGGAGGTGGGCGATCACGTCGTCTATGACATCGGCCACTATTCCATCATCGTGGTGCGCACCGCCGCCGGCGTGCGCGCCCACCACAACGTCTG
>JAPOON010000691.1 GCA_026713405.1 Gammaproteobacteria bacterium | reverse complement strand
CCACGGCGTTGCTCTCGCCTGCAGGCACTCCCCCTGAATTCGAGTGGTTCTCCGCTTACAAGCCGCTGCGCGGCCTGGCCAGACGCTTTTTCGACATAGGCTGGCCTCACGCCCATACGCAGTTCACGTCCGCCGATCATGCGATCTCAAAACGGGTCATGCAGAGGTTCAAACAGGCAGGCGGGAAATCAGAACAATTGGATCTGCCCGTCAGACTAGTTACCAAACCGGAGCAGGCTTGGCGCGTCCTGCAGGACATGCTCGGTCGAGCTGAACGATCGGGTGACGAGCAGCGGATCTACGAACTCCGCGCAACCATGTCAGCTATTGCCAATGCGGCATCGAAGAGGCTGGCTGCGCTGACCGACAAGTACGGTCCAATCAACTCGTTGTCCAGCATGTCCACGGAAGACCTGCAGGCGTTGCAGACACGGCTCGCAATCGATGAACCGTCAACCTCGACCCCCGAAACTACCGCCCCGCCTCTGTCCGCCACCGGAGCCGGCACCGCTGTAACTCCAGGCGCTGTGCCACAGGGTTCCCCGTGGCTGCAGGACGACTACGCGGTCGAGCGTGCACTCATCGCCGCCAATCTCCCCGCCGGATTCGATGCGTCCCGGCTCATCTCCGACGCTTCTACGTTCGAAAGGTTCGGTATCGCACGGGAGCTCAAAGCGGGGCGGCTCCCCATGAAGGTCATCGATGATCTGCTCCGCGAGCGCAAAGCATCGGTCGAGAGCGGCAGCCACTTGCTAGACATCGAGTATCTTCGCCTTTTCAAGGAAAATATTCAGAGCGCCCTGCACGCCGCGTATCCGGGGCGAGTCGACCCGGAGTGGCTCGATCAGGTACGGGAGCGGCTGCGCGCGCGTGAAGAGGCCGCCACTGCCACGTCACCACCCGTAACCGATCCCGGGTCAGTGCTTCCCGGGCCAAGTTCTCAGGCGGTGGGCATCCCGCCGACACGCCCGCGGGCCGTGCCGCGCAGCTCATCGCCGGGGCCGCAGGCTATCAAAACGTCCGGCATCGGCCAGGCGTTTCCGGGCTCGCCGGAGATTTCACTGGCCCAACGCGAGTCGATCGTTCGCCGCTTCAGATCCGAAGATGTATCGCTCAGTGCGGATTATTCGCTTCAGACCGGTGGCGCCGGCGTGCTGGGTTGGTCCGCTACGAGGTGTCGCCAGGTGCTCGAGGAAGTCTGGCGGCTTCACGAAGCTGTCAAATCCGACCCGGAGGAGGCAGCGTCACTGGTCGATGTCGACTGGAGCGCGCTCAGTGAGTTGGTGCACATTCTCGACATTTTGCCCCGCTCTCCGTAACCGGGGCACGGCATGTCACCTGTGGGAGACATCCTGTACCGGGGCCTCTTGACTAACGCAGCGGGCGGTTGAATCAACCGCGCGGTGCTGTTCCCATTTCGCCGATTCGTACAACCGGCCGACTTCTATCAGCCCGACCCTCCGGACAATACGAGGTACAGGGCCGTCATGCCCATCGTCGATAGCACCAGGAAGGTTCCCTGGGCGCCGATCAGGCGCGAGTAATTGGCGCCCTCGTTGCGGCTCATGCCCCAGGCGTGCAGCACGCGGAACAGCACCAGGGCACAGCCGAAGACATGGACGGCCAGCGTTGCGACACCGCTCACCTCCACCAGGTAGAGCAGCACAAGGGCCAGCGGCACGTTCTCGACGAAGTTCGCCTGCACCCGCAGCGTCGCATCCGGCTTCCAGGCGGGCAGGGTTTGGGCGCGCAGGCGCACGTGCAGCACCTGGTTGGCCAGCAGCACACTCAGCAGGCCCAGCAATCCGGCATAGAGCAGCGTCACGGGAATCATCGCAGCACCCCCGCCAGAGCAGACAGAACACCCAGCCCCAGCAGGGTCAGGCCGATCCAGCCGTACTGGTCCAGCCAGAAGAGCATGTACGCCCGTTGCGGGTCGTCCGGCACCTCCGGCTTTTCCTTTCTCAGTTGCCGCGGCAGCGGCGCGGCCCAGACGATCTGCCAGCCAAGCCAGCAGGCGCCGAGCCCGACAATCAACAACCAGTTCATGAGTACCTCCTCAGGCCTTTCGGGATTCGTCGATTGTACCGTTTCCACGAACGGCGCCTTCTGCCAATATGTCGCCTTTTCGAATGGGACAAGGAGGCTGACATGGACCCGCAACTACAGGAACTGCTCGACAAGAAGGCCTGCGAAGAAGTCATCCACCGCTACGGGCGCACCCAGGACTGGCTGGACGACGACGGTCAGATGTCCTGTTTCTGGCCGGACGCCGACGTGGATTTCGGTTTCTTCACGGGCAATGGCGCCGACTGGGTGACCACGGTGATGGCGCACGAACGCGAGGCGCCCCGCCGCTGGCACCTGTGCACCAGCGTCATCGTCCAGGTGGACGGCGATCGGGCCAGGGCGGAGTGCTACGGCATCGCCGTCGGCGGCCGCCCCGGCGAAGACGGCATGCAGGACACGATGTACGGCGGCCGCTATCTCGATGAACTGGAGAAGCGAAACGGTGAATGGCGTATATCGAAGCGCACCTACATCCTCGACTGGAGCCACGAGTTTCCGGATGCCCTGGAAACCTCGACGGGCGATGACTTCGCGCTGCACGTGCTCGACATCAGGGAAAGCGGGCATCCGATGTATCGGCCACTGTAGGGCCATCGCCGGGACCAGGTACCGGGAGCAGTAATATCTCTGGAGGAAAGATGACTGACATCACGACAACCGGCGGCACGTACATGCCGTCCAGCCGGCCCGCCAGGCCGGACGGCCGGGCATCCTTGCGTGCGATCTGTATTGGGGCGCTGTTTTTCTGGGTAGCGGGCTGCGCCGAAGAGGCACCCGCGCCACCACCGGAATCGCAGCCGGCGCCGGAAGTCGAGGCGGTGACTGCCGAGAGCGAGAGTTCGTCGCAAACCATGCTCGATATCTTCCGCGCCAAGCGGGCCATGCCCGGCCATCCCATCTACGTGGCCAACTGCGCCGTCTGCCACGACGGCGCCGTCAAGCGCGCGCCGCACTGGGACCTGCTCGGCCTGATGACCCCCGAAGCCATCCTGCGCTCCATGATCGACGGCATCATGCGGGAAGAGGCTGCGGTACTCAGCGATGACGAGAAGGTGCTGGTCGCGGAATACCTGGCAGGGGCCGAACTCGGCGACGCCCCGGAAGGCATTCCGGCATGTTCCGACGAGGTGCCGGCGATCGATCCCGAGTCTATCGCTACCGTTCGAAACTGGGGTTTCGACGCCCGCAACTCCAGACAGATTCCGGCCGGCACCGCAGCCCTGGATGCCAGAGACCTGGACGCCCTGGCCCCCCGTCTGGCCATAGCGTTCCCCGGTGCGAACCGCGCCCGTTCGCAACCGACCCTGGCTGCCGGTTCGATTTTCGTCGGCTCCCATTCCGGCAACGTCTACGCCCTCGACGATGCAACCGGCTGCGCCCGCTGGACCTACCAGGCATCGGCGGAAGTCCGAACCGGCATCGTGCTCGCACCGGGCGGGCCGGAGGGCGAGCCACCACTGGCGTATTTCGGCGATGTGCTCGGCAACGTGTATTCGGTGAACGCGGTCACCGGCGCAGAAATCTGGCGCCAGCGCCCCGACGATCACCCGAACGCAACGATCACAGCCACCCCCACCCTGTACAACGGCCGCCTGCACGTCTCGGTATCCGCCCTGGAGGTGAGCCTGGCCATCGACCCCTATTACGAGTGCTGCACGTTCCGCGGCTCCGTCGCCACATACGACGCCGACACCGGCGAACTGCTGTGGAAGACCTACACCATCGCCGAACCCGCCGTCGTTCAGAGCCAGAACCGGGCCGAGACGAACATGCGCGGCCCCTCCGGAGCGGTGGTGTGGAACAGCCCCTCCATCGACGAGAAGCGCAATCAGCTCTACATCGGCACCGGCGAGAACATGTCCTCCCCCGCCACCGCCACCAGCGATGCCCTGTTTGCCATGAACCTCGACGACGGCACCGTCAACTGGGTGTTTCAGGCCACCGAGAACGATGTGTGGAACGTTGCCTGCGATACCGAGAACGACCACAGTTGCCCACCGGAAGGCGGGCCCGATTTCGACTTCGGCGCCGCCACATTGCTCGTGACCACCAGCGAAGGAAGGGATCTCGTGATCGGCGGCCAGAAGTCCGGCGTCGTGCACGCCCTCGACCCCGATACAGGCGAGGTTGTCTGGCAGAACCAGGTGGGCCGCGGCGGCGTGCAGGGCGGCGTGCACTTCGGCATG
>JAPOON010000690.1 GCA_026713405.1 Gammaproteobacteria bacterium | reverse complement strand
TGCCCTCGCTGCCCCGGGAGTTGGGGAGGGCCGGGTTCCGTACGATGTTCGTCTACGGCGGCTGGCCGGGTTTCACGAGCTTTCACGACTATTGGCGGCGCATCGGCTACCACGAGATGCTGGACCGCTACGACTTCGATGACCGCTGGTTCGAGACGAGCTGGGGCGTCGCCGACGAAATACTGTTCGACAAGGTTTTGCAGGAAATGGACCGCCTGGCCGCTGGCTTCGACCGGGTGATGCTCACCACCCTGACGGTGTCCAACCACCGTCCGTTCGACTTTCCCGACGGGCGCATCGACTATCCCTCGGACGAGCGCCGGCGGGAATACGTGATCGCCTATGCCGACTGGGCGCTGGGCGAGTTCTTCGACGAGGCGGAGCGCCGCCCCTGGTTCGACGAGACGCTGTTCGTGGTGGCGGTCGACCATGGCCCGGTGCACGCGGGCCCGGCCCTGGTCCCCGCCCAGGGCTACCGGGTGCCGCTGGTGTTCTACAGCCCCGGCAAGCTGCAGCCCGCGGTAATCGAGCACCAGGGGTCCATCATGAGCCTGGCGGTGACCCTGTTCGAATTACTGGGTATCACGCCCGAGGAATCCTTCTACGGCCGCAGCCTGTTGCGCGGGGATGGGCCGGTGCCGGTCGAATTGCACCACGAGGTGGGCATGCTCGGCCGGGACCGCATGACCGTTCTCGTGCGTGGCGGCGGCCTGCTCGGCTGGCGCTACGACGGGGAGAAACTGACTCCGGATGAGCCGGGCCTCGCACAGGCGGTCGAGGCCGAGGCGCTGTTCCGGGGCGCGCACGAACGGCTGTACGGAACGCCTTGAGTGCGTGAAGCGCCCGGCTATTCCCTGAAACCCGTTGCTTAAAGCACAGGCGCCGGTCGACCCGGAGAGCGGCACCTCCCGGCCCTGCGGCATGAGCGATGCTTTTCGGGATTTGCGACAGGCGCTACGGTATTCTTCCGCACCGACTGCTACCGAAGGGTAACCTGCATGAACCTGACCCTCACCGTAAGCGCCAGCGGGCAAGGCCTGCTCGAGATCACTCGGGAGGTGGCGGAGACGGTTCGCGGGTCGGGCGTGCAGGACGGGTTGGCAACCCTGTTCATCCGGCATACCTCGGCGAGCCTGCTCATCCAGGAAAATGCCGACCCGGCCGTCCTCAACGACCTTGAAGGCTGGCTGAACCGCATGGTGCCCGAGGAGGAACGGCTTTATACGCACACGGCGGAAGGCCCCGACGACATGCCGGCGCACATAAAGTCGGCGTTGACCGCGACGAGCCTGTCCATCCCCCTGGTGGGCGGAGAACTGGCGCTCGGTACCTGGCAGGGTATTTTTCTCTGGGAGCACCGGCACCACCGGGACAACCGGGAAGTGCTGATCAACGTGACCGGGACGTGAATCCGGGCCTTTGCCCTTCCCTGGCGGTCAGCTTGTCCCGCACGGTATCCGCCCATTTCCGGTGACCTTCCGGATCGAGGATCAGGGAGCAGAAGTACAGCAGCAGGTCCTTGTGATTGGGGGTGAGCCGCGCCTCCTCCATGGCAGCCTGGCCCTTCTTGCTGTTCACGAATCTGAAGCAGGAAGTGAGGTCGTGGCCGGCGCCCAGCAAGCGCTCGATCTCCGCGTTCAGAACCAGGGAAAGGTCTTCGAGGTCCTCTTCGATGATGCCGGCGTCGTCGGGGTCCATGACCACGTTTGCCCACAGGGTCGCGATGTACAGCCGGTAGACGTCCCGGTGCACGAAACGGTCAGCGACGGTGGAGCGCTTGGCGATGTCGTCCAGCGCGGGCTGGAACAGCGCCCTGAGCCTGTCTTCAGGGCTCATCGAGCGCGGCCGGCCAAGCCTTTGCCACGGGTTGCCGGCTCCGGGATTTGCAGCCGAGTCGTGGATTTGAGCATTATCTGATGTCTCTCAGGAGCGTTTTGCAATACGCGGGCTAAACCTGCCTGTGGGCTTCAGGCCTGTCAACATTGCGCTAGAGCAGACGCTGCAATTAGAGTTGGCTCCCTGCCAAGCCAGCCGGAACCTTCAGGGGACAAGCGTGTTGCGATTCGATGGGGTAACGCTGCCCGACAATGCCGCCGATCTGCGCCGGGAGGTCAGGGCGTTTATCGACAGCTACGACGGCGAACTGCCGCGGCCGAACTCGGACTTCGGGTCGGGGTACGATCCGGAATTCTCCGCGCGCCTTGGCGAACGGGGCTGGATCGGCATGACCTGGCCCGAGGCATACGGCGGGGGCGGACGCAGCTTTTTCGAGCGCTACGTGGTTACCGAGGAGTTGCTGGCGGCCGGCGCGCCCGTCATGGCGCACTGGATCGCCGACCGCCAGAGCGGTCCGCTGCTGTTGCGTTACGGCACGGAAGCCCAGCGACGGGAATACCTGCCTCGAATCACGCAAGGGCGGTGCTTTTTCTCCATCGGCATGAGCGAGCCGAACTCCGGCTCGGACCTGGCATCGGTACGCACTACGGCGGGCGCCGTCCAGGGTGGCTGGCTGCTGAACGGAACGAAGCTGTGGACCTCCGGCGCGCATCGCAATCACTGCATGATTGCGCTGGTTCGCACGGAACCGCGGGGCGCAAACCGCCACGCGGGGTTGTCCCAGTTCATCGTCGACCTGAAGGGCCCCGGCATCGAGGTGCGGCCCATCAGGAACATGGCGGGGGACATGGATTTCAACGAGGTGGTATTCACCGATGCCCTGGTCCCCTCGCAGAACCTCGTCGGCGAGCCCGGCAACGGCTGGGCACAGGTCA